>DOCA01000043.1 GCA_003503995.1 Holosporales bacterium | reverse complement strand
AACTCAAAACTAAATTACTATAGTCAAAGATCCCCAAGATTTTTAAGGCTTAATACTATTTTATTTTCTGGAGGAAGTCAATTTTTTTTCTAAGAAGTTCTACTTTAGAGGTGACGATATATGATTGTTTCACGGCCTCCGCCAACGAATCCTTGCCAGGGGTAGATGCAAGTATACTTTATCACCCACAGCCGAAACTCCTTCAAATTGCTTGGAAAGTTTTTCAATTTTGCTCAGTTCGGTATGGTCTCTGCTTTAAAGTCTATGCATGGATAGCTTTGCTGTGAGCTGCAAGAGCTGCCTCTTTGATGGCTTCACTCACTGTGGGGTGTGCATGACATGTGCGAGCAATATCTTCAGAAGAGGCACGATATTCAAGAGCTAAAACACATTCGGCAATCATGGTGCCCGCTTCGTTATGCATGATATGCACGCCGAGAACTTCATCGCTGGATTTGTCGCTTAGGATTTTCACCATACCAACGGTCTCGCCATTGGTTCGGGCTCGAGAGTTTGCAATAAAAGGAAATTTTCCAACCTTATAAGCAACATTAGCCTTTTTAAGATCTTCTTCAGTTTTACCAACGGTTGCGACTTCGGGGTGAGTGTACACAACCCCTGGGATAGCATCATAGTTAATGTGGGGATGTTGACCCGTTAGAAGTTCTGCTACAGCAACACCTTCTTCTTCAGCTTTATGGGCTAACATGGGGCCATCAATAACATCTCCGATGGCAAAGATATGGGGAACGGATGTTTGAAAAGCCCCATTAACAGGCACGCGGCCGCGCACATCCAGTTCAATGCCAATAGCTTCTAAGCCGAGGCCTCCAGTATAGGGTTTGCGTCCTGCGCACGATAACAAAACATCGCATTTTAAAGTTTCTGTTTTACCGCCGGCTGCAGGCTCGAGGGTGACTGCTAAACCAGATTTATCTTTCTTAACGTTTGTGACTTTTGTGGAAAGATTAAAATCGATACCTTGTTTTTTTAGTTCTTTTTGAAGGGCATTTCCGATTTCATGGTCCATGGCTGGTACAATGCGGTCGGCGAACTCAACAACGGTAACCTTTGAGCCTAAGCGACGCCAAACGGTACCGAGTTCAAGTCCAATGTAGCCGCCACCCACAACCACAAGGTGAGCTGGAACCTTAGAGAGTTCAAGAGCGCCAGTGGAGCTTACGATTTGTTTTTCATCAATTTTAATGCCGGGTAAAGATACGACTTCAGAGCCCGTTGCAATGACAAAATTCTTGGCTGAATAGACTTTTTTCCCATCAACTTTGACTTCCGTTGCCGAAATAAATTCAGCCTTTCCATTAACGAAATCGACCTTGTTTTTCTTGAATAAAAACTCAATGCCTTTAGTTAAATCTTCAACCACGTTATTTTTACGATCAAGAAGTTTTTTAAGATTGAGTTTCACTCCTGAGACATTAACGCCGTGATCGCCTAAGTGATGTTGAGCTTCCTCAAACTTTTGAGAAGAATGAAGAAGGGCCTTTGAGGGAATACACCCAACGTTCAAACAGGTTCCACCAAGGGCTCGACGCATTTCAATGCAAGCAACTTTCAAGCCCAATTGGGCGGCTTTGATTGCACAAACATAGCCTCCTGGTCCGCCGCCGATGATAATTAAGTCGTAGGATGTTTCACTCATTTTATACTCACCTGTTCTCGTCTTTTTTTGTTTTTTTAGTATTAGGTCTTTTAAATGTCAAATAAAATACGCTCTGGGTTTTCGATGCATTCTTTGACTCGCACTAAGAAAGTGACAGCTTCACGGCCATCAATAATACGGTGATCATAACTTAAGGCTAGATACATCATAGGGCGCACTTTAACCTCGCCGTTGACAACCATGGGGCGCTCTTGGATTTTATGCATCCCAAGAATACCAGATTGGGGCGGATTCAAGATAGGCGTAGACATCAAAGAGCCAAAGGTTCCACCATTCGTAATGGTAAAGGTTCCACCCATCAGTTCTTGCATAGAGAGCTTACCATCACGACCTCGTTTTCCAAGGTCACCAATGGTTTTCTCTACATCTGAGAAGCTAAGCTGATCAGCATCACGGACCACAGGAACCACAAGTCCATTGGATGTTGAAACTGCAACACCGACATCGTAGTGGTTTTTATAAACGAGGTCATCTCCATCAATTTCTGCGTTAACGGCTGGGATTTCTTTTAACGCAACAAGAGCAGCTTTTACAAAGAAGGACATAAAACCGAGTTTCACACCATGTTTTTTCACAAAGTGATCTTGGTATTGCTTGCGGGCCGCCATGACATTTGTCATATCAACCTCGTTAAAGGTAGTGAGCATAGCGGCTGTATTTTGGGCTTCTTTTAAACGGGTCGCAATTGTTTTGCGCAGGCGTGTCATTTTAACGCGCTCTTCCCGTGGGGCATCTTGAGGAGAATTTTCCCGTTGAGGCGCAGGAGCAACAGAGGAGAGGTCAAGGGCAATTTGAGGTGCTGTTGAGCCAGACGTATTAGCGCTGTTACCTCCGGCTGATCCGCGGGCTGAAAAAGCTAAGAGGTCAGCTTTTAAAACACGGCCATCCTTGCCTGTGCCTTGGACTTGCGCAACATTAATATTTTGTTCCGAGGCCAATTTGGCAACGGACGGTGCAATTTTATCATGGGCAGAAATTTGAGGCGACGGAGCAGGTGTAGGTGAGAGAGCAGGGGCGGGAGCAGCTTTTGGTGCGGCTTCTTTTTTGGCTGGGGCAGAGGCGGAAGGAGCAGCTGTTGCACCTTCTTCAATAATACCTAAGAGATCTCCCATTTCAACAGTATCTCCTTCGGCAGCACTAACACTTCCCAAGACGCCTGCTGCAGGGGCATTAACCTCGAGAGTCACCTTGTCTGTTTCAAGTTCGACTAAGGTTTCGTCCATTTGAATGGCATCCCCTGGTTTTTTCAACCAAGAGGCGACGGTGGCTTCACTAATGGATTCACCCAGGGCTGGAACTTTGATTTCTGTTGTCATTGTGCTTTTTTCCTTAATTTTTTTTATTTTAAGCGCAAGGCTTCTTTAACTAAAATTTCTTGTTCACGGAGGTGGGTCTTGGCAAAACCCGTTGCCGTAGAGGCAGAAGGAGGCCTGCCAACATAAAGAGGACGGCTTGCTTTTTTCATTTTG
>DOCA01000078.1 GCA_003503995.1 Holosporales bacterium | reverse complement strand
TTTGATGCTACCGCTTAAGTGATTGGCATTAGTGGTTTTTATTGACGATGTGTTTGAATTACGTTTAAGAGCTTTGCTGAAAGGTTCAATTTCTTTTGTTTTTTCTCCAGCAACACTGGAGCGAGCGAGGTTGTCGGAAGTATTTTCTTGCTTAGCTTGAGTGTGGCGCATTTTTTCAAAAAGAAGTTGTGCTTGGGGTGTATTTGTTAAAGCCATGAAAACAATACCTTTTTTATTTAACTTTTCGCCTCTTATATATTGTAGATCATAAGACTACACTTACATTATACCCATGTTTGAGAAAAAATATTAATAAATAGTAAATTTAAATTAATTTTATGATATATTTGTAAGAGTTGGTGGGGAGAACCCATTGCGTTTGTTGCATTAATAAATAGATGAGCCATGCTTTATATTGGACGAAAACAGGGTGAGAGCGTTGTGATAGCGGACCGAGTTAAAGTGACGGTGCTCGAAGTTGTGGGAAAAACAGCAAAGCTTGGCTTTGAATTTCCAGCGGACATGCAAGTGCATCGAGAAGAAGTTTATCAACGTATTCAAGAGGAGAATAAAGTTGCATCACAAAGCTTTCATCTCCTTGCTGATCTTGGGAAAAAAGAGGGGCCATTATGACTATGAGCATTCCAGAAAAAATCAAAAAAATAGAAGAAGCTGTTGAAATTATTAATCAATATCAAGAAAATCTGCATAAGGCCCTTGAGGATGAACAGCCTTTTGACTTGTCATGTTTGTCTCCTCATTTGCGGGCTATGAACAGCTTGGCCCCGGAACTCCCTACTATGGACCCAGTTTTAAGGGTTCAGGTCCAAGAAGCTGTTGCAGCATTTCGTAAATCCCTTGATAGTTTATTGGATACAGCTAACCAATACAAAGAAGAAGTGGTTGACGAGAGCAACAAAGCCCGTGGGCACACGAAAAGTGCTGCAGCCTATGCTAAAGCTGGCAATGGAGCTGATCATTAATGCTACCAGACGAATCCGTTCTTAGTATTGCTGCTTTGGGAAAACTGGTTTTCGGCTTGCTGTCGGTCCTTGCTATTTTAGGCCTATTGGTTTTATTTTTAAAATTTCTTCAAAAGAAAAAACTAGCCTTCTCTGGACTAGGGAATGATTTAAAAATTTTGCAAACGACTCATTTGAGCCCTAAACAAAAACTCACCGTTGTTCATTGGAAGGATACCCAATATCTCATTGCATTAACGGCAAATGGCGGTTTTTTGTTGGATAAGAAAGCGATAGAGTCTGTTGATCAGGACAAAGAAAGGGCGCAAGGATGATAAGTCCCTTAAAAGTAGTTCAATACCTTAATGAGCGCAGTTATGCAGCTTTTTTCCTTAAAAGTTTTGTCTCACTTTTGTTTCCCAAAACATGTCTCGGAAAAGCGTTTGTTCTCTTGTTTTTTAGCATTGCTTTCGGCGGCCTGTTTGTGCCGGATGTGATGGCCCAAAGTATCTCTCTTGATATGGGAGAAAACAGCAGTGCTTTAACAACCCGTCTTGTCCAATTTATTTTGTTGGTCACAGTGATTTCTCTGGCGCCATCAATTTTGTTGATGGTAACGTCTTTTACACGCTTGATTGTTGTTTTTTCCTTTTTGCGGAGTGCGCTTGGGATGCAACAATCTCCACCAAACACAATTTTAGTAAGTCTTGCTCTCTTTTTGACGCTCTTTATTATGGCACCCACTTTTGAAAAAGCTTATGAAACGGGTGTTAAGCCTTTTATGGAAGAGCAAATTGACGAAAAACAAGCTTTTGAGCTTATAGCAGAGCCTTTTCATGCGTTTATGCGTAAAAATACTCGTGAGAAAGAAATAGAGTTATTCTCTGATATTGCAAAAATGGAAGCCATTGAAAAAGTAGAAGATATTCCCCTGAAGATTCTTGTGCCTGCTTTTATGGTTAGTGAATTGCGCCGTGCTTTCGAGATTGGTTTTCTCTTGTTCCTGCCCTTTGTTATTATTGATATGGTTGTCGCCTCTGTTTTGATGTCCATGGGTATGATGATGTTGCCACCCATGATGATTTCCCTGCCTTTTAAGATTATTTTCTTTGTATTGGTCGATGGGTGGTATTTAATCGTTCAGAGTCTTGTTCGTGGTTTTGGCTGATTACACTTTTTCAATAAATCCTTTTTGGTTCATTCATTGCTGGAAACGCCAAGAAGGTGCGTACTGAATTTCTTCTGTAGGGTTAATTTCAGAAATCTCTTTAATAAATCAATACCCTATTTTTTTAAAGGCAGAGAGCGCTTTTGAGAAAGTTTTTTATGGAGTACTCTTAAATAAACAGGGGAAACTTTTCATGTATTTTTTAATCTTATTTTTTACCTTATTTTGTGGATGTGAAACTTTTGCCTCATTGGAGGAAGTTGTTGATCCCTATGAAAAAGGGCAGTTTTTACCTAAGACAGCAACGTCATTTAACTTAGATGAATCTGCATTGAGTCTTCCGACGTCTGCAGATCAAAAAGATTTAGTGAGAACTATGGTTACAAATGATAGAAATCTTATGTTTTACCTGAGCAAAAACAGAGGGTTAACGTTTGATGAAAAGCTCTTTTATAGACTTCAAGCCTTTCAGTATGTGTTGACGTATTATAATACTGAGCTCAACGCGGAGAATGAAGATTTCTTTGTTCCGCTTTTTAAACTCACAGGTGGTGACTGGATTCGCCTTCAGGGGATTGTGTGGGGAGATGATGAAAATTTGTATTTTATAACGCTTCCCACAAAGAAGATAAAAAAAGGAGTAATTGGTAAGTGCTCCTTGAAATATGTGAGTTATCTAAAAGAACCTTATTATCGCTTCTTGAGTAAGAAAGAGCGTCAAATTAGAGATGAAGAAATAATTTTTGCGCCACGTGGTCAAAAAGAAATAAGTGACCGCACGCCAAAGCCCCGCTCTTTACGAAAGCGGAAATATAAAAAATATTGGTAGTAATTTTTTGTTAACCAATTTTTCTGTCTTTGTTAGAGGATTGTTAATTTTTCCCCCCTATATCTTAATTCAGAACTTATATAAAAAAATGAGGGGTAAAAATGAAAGTTAAAGTTAAAGTTGTTTTAGGAAGCTTACTTTTAGGAAGTGTTTTTGTTATAGGACTCTGTCAGGCCTCCGATAGGGTTGATGAAAGAGTTGATTTTAGTGATGGTTTAGATGATGAAACGGGCTATCCAATGATGACGCCGTCTACCTCCCTTGAAGACTTGCAGGC
>DOCA01000144.1 GCA_003503995.1 Holosporales bacterium | reverse complement strand
ACATTTGGATAGGATAGGAAAACATCTCCTATATAAAACCCTTCTTTGCTTTTTAGGATACCGGACAAAATAATAACGGCAATGGCACATAAAAGTAGAAGCAAGTTTCGGCGTCCTCCAAGACGGACAATGAAGCGGTCATCTTCTTCTTTATTTTTAAAAGTATCACTGTCTATACCTTCTTTTTTGAAAGCATGTTTATCAAAAAAATAAAAGATGACAAGTAAGGGAATGGTGACTGTTAGAAAAGGACCGAATAGGTGAGTGGTTGGCCAAAAGAAATCGATACCGTTTAAAAATCCAAGGAATAAGGGAGGATCACCAACAGCTGTTAAAGAGCCACCAATATTACAAACGAGGAAAATAAAAAAGATAACAAGGTGGCGTTTATTGGGGCGATGTTCGTTCACATGTAGAAAAGGGCGAATAAATAACATGGCGGCACCAGTGGTTCCGATCCAGCTAGAGACAAAAGTGGTTATTGCTAAAAAAGTTGTATTAAAATAGGGATTTGGCTTGGTAATGATATCAATTTTAATACCCCCACAAATGACATAAAGAGATAAAATAAAGATAATAAAAGGAATAAATTCATGGAGATAAGTCAGTAAAACTTCATGTAATGCTGCACCTGGGCCAAACTGATAAGAGATCATGCCAAGGGTTATTAAGGTCCACCCAGCAGCTATTTTTCCAAAATGATGGTGCCAAAATTGTCCTGCAATGATAGGCATCAAAGCAAGAGAAAGTAATATGCCAGCAAAGGGCATGGCCCACCAAAAACTTAAGATTGTGCCATCTAAACCAGACGCGTTGGCTGCCAAGCTTGAAAAAAGAGTCAGAATGAAGAGAGTTGAATATTTAATCATTAAAATAAATCTTTCAAAAGTCCGCCTACGGCATTGCCAATAGCCTCAATCTCTTTTTGAGGTTGTGTTGATTTTTCTTGAGGCTCATTAGATTTTTGCTGAGAGGAAGAGTCCTTTTTGCCACCAAATCCTAACACACCTTTAATAATATCTTCGGCGCCACCTTTTCCCTTTGATAAGTTATCTAAGACGTCGGTTAAAACATTATTAATTAAATACTGTTCAAGCTTTCCTGTTTTTAATTCATGTTTTGGATTATCCAAAGGTCCATGAATTCGTGCTGCAAAAGGTGGAAAATCTTTTGCTTCAAGGGTTATTTTTGAGGACACATCCATCCAATAGCGTAATAGGTTAATGGTACCATCGGCCGTGACGTCAGCTCCAACGGCATCAAGGAGGAATTTTTTAATACGCGCCTCCCCCTTGGAAATAGATGTGATACAGTCAATGGAATTAAAAGCTGTTTGCCCTCCAGAAAAAGAGGTGTTTAACAAGGTAAGAGCGCTACCAAGGCTCTTTACACTGGCAAGATCTTTTACAATGCGTTGAAGGTCAAAGCCACTGATGGTGCCTTTGGTACCTTTAAAATTCATAGATCCTGATAGGTTCGCGACATACTGATACTCGCTGCTCCCTTGGCTGGTGAGATCTGCATCCAAGCTAAAGAGGCCTTTCAGTACTTTAATTTCTTGTTGTTTAGGAACAATGTTTTTCAATTGTGCATCCTTGAGGTGAGCCGTCAAGGTAACAGGTTGGTTTTTTTGAGAAGAAAGACGTCCTTTAAGTGTTAAAGAACCTCCATAAAGATTCCCTGTTAATGATGTTAGCTCTAAAATACCATTTGCAACACGGGCAGTCATTTTCATAGAGTCAAAAACTAAAGAACCCTTGCTTAAAGTTGGGGCGAGTAAAGTGATATCTCCCTCAAAGCTTCGTAAAAACCCAAGATCAATTTTATCATGGCTCCAACGTGTTTTTGGGGTCTGAGATTTGACGCGAGATTTTTTTGCAACAAGCTGTATATGCTTTCTTTCTTTTGCATTAGGAGAGCTAAAGGCAGCAAGTAAACGATCGAGATTAAGGGCTGATAAAGAGATATTTGCATTTATTTTAGGCTTGAGACCTGATAGGAAAAGTTCTACAACACCTTTCAAGTCAACACGATCTCTCCCAATAGTTAGGTAAGATTTGTGGAAATCTAGCTTAACTCGTTGGGGAATATCACCGCTTACTTCTGTTGTAACTGAAAATCTCCCGAGGGACTTAGAAGGTTCTTTTTGTCCCAGGTAGCCCAGTGTTGAGCGTAAATTTTTCCCGCTTGTGGTGAGGGTTAAAGCAGGTTTTAGGCTTTTATCTTTTTTCTGTAAACGTCCTTTTATCTTGGTCTGGGCGCTTGCGGCATTAATAGAGATATTAAGGTTTAAATCATTTGGTTTCCCAGAAGCCGTCCCTGTGAACTTTGTAGGGCCAATATTTCCAGGGAGTTGTACCTCAAAAAGACTAGTTAATTTTTCAATATCTCGTGTTTTCAAATCAAAGGAATAGAGGCCCTTAGTGGCCCAATTTTCCAGGGTAATTTGCCCATTCAGTTGCGCTGCTCCCATCTCAAAACTAAAGCGACGGAGGGCAATTTTCTGGTCTTGATAGGTCAGATGAGTTGCAAAAGAAAAGGTCTTCAATAAAGCTGCTGGTATGTCATTCGTTTTTAATTTTAAGACAGAACACAGCTGGGAAATATTTCCTGCTTTTAAAGAAATTGTACCAGAAAACTGGTTGTTTTGTGGGGCATCAGGGCGGAGTTCGAGTTGTAAAGCGCCTGGCATAAGGTTGAGGTTAAGGGCCCCGGTTGTTTTTTTTAAGTCAACAACAATGGCTCCATTTGCCCTTAGAGGCTTTAAATCAAAGTCAATGTTATGAATATTGATTTGGTCAGCTGTTGCATTAATATCGGCTTTGAGTTTGTATTTTTCTTTTAAAAGAGGAGGGAGCTCGATGTCAGGTAAGAAGCGTTTAAGGTTTTTCAAAGTTCCCTTTAGTTCCATATCGCCAGTAAAACTTGTTGTTTCCGTGTCAAAGGTCCCACCAATGATCAATTTTTCTCCTAAGGCTTTAAGTTTTGCTTCTAAGGGGATTTGAGCCCCTATTTCTTTCAACTGCCCGGTAATTTCAAGGGGCGTATCAAAGACATTAAGTTCGAGATCAAAGTCGATAGGTCCTTTTAAATCTCCGATGTCGAGGGTTAAGCTAATGTCTTGGACTTTTGTTGTTTTGTTACCGTCCGTATAGTTCAGAGAAGCTTTTTGGATTTTGATTGTTTGGATGTGGAAGGGAGAAGATTTATTAAGATCAGCAACATCTTGCGAGGATTGGGAAGTTTCTTTTAAAGAGGCATCTTTATTTTTTAAATCAAATTCCCAATTTCCTTTACCACTTTTGAGTTTCTCTAAAGAAATTTTTGGTTGATCGAGCACCACCTTAGCAACTTCAATTTTTCCAATGAATAAGGGCGTAATGGAGAGAATAACTTCGACTTCTTTAACAGAGGCCATCGTTGGTTCTTGGTATCCAGAAGGTGAGGAAAGTTTAATATCTTTAATTTTTACATAAGGGCGCGGCAGAATTCTAAATTTGATATCCCCGTCGATAGCAAGGTCACGTCCAAGGGATTCTTTTACTTTTGAGACGATGTCTCCCTTATAGGTGTTTAAGCTGACAAAATAAGGCAAAATTAAAATAAACACAGAAAGGGCAAGGAACATGGTTCCTAGATATTTTAAGAACTTAAGCAAAATGGGCCTCATTAAGTGGTGTTAACTTTGTAATTCTATACTTATAGGGGGGCTTTGACAACCTTGTCCGCTTCCTTAAGAAGTGCTTTTGAAAAAGAAATTCCAGTGATCGTAGCAGCGTCTTGGTTCAAATATAGCTTAAGGCTTTTTGGGTGGCTCACAGGGATATCTTCTAGGGGCACGCCCTCTAAAATTTGATATGCTTGTGATCCAGCTTGTTGTCCAATACTGTAATAATCAATGCCTCGCATGCCAACGGCACCTCGTTCTACTAACATGATGTCAGATGTAAAAACAGGAATTTTTTTCGCGTTGGCTATTTTTATGAGTGATTCAAAGCTAGAGGCAATCAGGTTATCATTAGCAATAAAAATAGCTTGAGCATTTTCCGTTGCTTTTCTAACGGCCTGAGGGAGGTCCGTTGATTTCGTAACGGCAATGGCAATCAAATTAAGATCGAGTTCTTTTAGTATTTCTGTTAATTCAGCTACCGCAGAGCGAGAATTATCTTCACCTGGATTATAAAGAATAGCAAGATTCTTAAGAGAGGGTAGAAGCTTTTGGATAAAAAGTATTTGGTCTTTGAAGGGTGGTTTGTCTGTAACGCCTGTCACATTGTCTCCAGTAATTTGAGCGGCTTCTGGATCTGTAATGGCTCCAAAAATTAAGGGCACCCGCCCTCGAACAGCGCTTAAGACACTCTGAGCGGATAAGGTTGAAATAGCAATAATGACATCGGGCGCTTCACTGGCATGTTTTTGAGCAATTTGACGGGCAACAAGAAGGTTAGCGCTGGCATTAGTGAGGTTAAAAACAATGTTAAATTTATCTTTTGCGTACTCTTCGAGGCGATCCATAGCACCGTTGCGCACAGCATCAAGGGCGGCATGAGATACATATTGTGTGATGACAATACTGACATTTTTTAAAGGGACTTTAGGGGATGTCTCTCCAGGCGCGGCCTGGCTCATTGAGTGAAAAATAGTACCAAAAAGGCATAAAATCGTTAAGAGTCGTAATCCCATGGGATGTTTTCAAAACCTTATGTTATTGAGTGGGTCGAATAATATCTTTTTTACGATGCCTTATTTTCTAAGGTTTGCATACACTTTTTTATCCATAGAGCCGTCATTTTTTCTTGTAAGCTGTTTTGCTGTAAACGTTGATGGAGGTGAGAGAAATCAACAGACTTCATATTTTGATCTTGGGTTGCACAAGTATAAATATAAAATTCAAGACCTGTTGCAGGGTCCACGTGGCGTTGCAAACATTGAGCACAAATTTCCTTCATCATGCACTGCATGGGAGCATTTATGCTGGCAATGAGTTGGGCACTTTCTTTGAGGTGAGAGGTTGTAAGGTGCCCTTTTACAGCTCCCATCATACTAGCAGATCCAATGGCAATAAAGCGATCGAAGGTTTTGAGGTCTAAGGTTTTTAGAGCATCAAGAATGGTTCCTTTTACGACCTTGTCTTGAGGCGTCGTTGCTAAAATACCACTGTCTTCACAAACCCAAATAACTTGATGAGCGGCAGTTGATATTTTATCAGCATAAAAAACGTCTTCGGATTTTCGGTAGGCTGCAAGATAAACCACATGATTGCCAGCTTCTTTTAAAGCCTGCCCAATGGAAAAAAGAACAGCATTACCAAGCCCTCCCCCCATTAAGCAAATAGTTTCTTTGTGTGGGATTTCTGTTGGTGCTCCCGTTGGCCCCATGAGCACAACTTCTTCGCCAATTTTTAAGAGTTGGCAAAGAGAAGAAGCCCCCCCCATCTCAAGGATAATAAGGGAAATCAGCCCTTGTTCACGGTCGACCCAAGCTCCCGTTAAGGCAATGCCTTCAAGGGCAAGGGTTGTATCTAAAATATGCTGAGCGGATGTTTCAAAGTTTTGCAGGCGATAAAACTGCCCTGGTTTGAAATTTTTAACAGCAAGAGGCGCGTGTACAACAAGCTCAAGGGTTGTTGGTGTTAAGCGATTCACTTGGTGAAGGGTCGCCCGAAATTGGCCGGAGATAAAATCTAGGAAGGGTTTTTGAGACTCTTTTCGAGGTTTCAAGGTTTTTGAAAGGGTTTTATAGCCGTATTTTGCACTGGCCATAGCTTTAACCACGCTACCTTTGTAGGTGGGGTGCAAATCGCCAAAATAGCTCATGGAGTAGGGGGATGTCGAGAGAGTGATGAGAACATTTTCAGTATCTTGAGCTTTGTAATAAATGCCATCGAGCTCGAAAAGATCAGGATATTCCTTTGAGAGAGTTATATTGGGCTTTGTACCGGCAGCGATAAAAATACTGCTGGCTGGGATGTGCTCTTCTTGCCCCTCTTTATCAAGGGCAACAAGGGATTTTGCGTGACCAAAGTCATCAAGACACACTTCCGTTGGCTGCATCTCGCCGGTAAACTGTATGCCTTCTTGAAGGGCTTGAAAAACTTCTTCGTGGTTTAGTCGGTAACTTGGTGCATTTTGTAAGGTTTTTCGATAAAGGACAGTAACCCCACCCCAAGCTTGGAGATGTTTCAAAATATCAGGGGAACTATTTTTGCGCTCTTCTCGTAAAATTTTAGCATGCGTAATCCATGTTTGGGCGACTTCTTCTTGCTCTGGTGTGAGGGAAAGAATTGATAAGTCCCCACCCAATTTTTCATGACGACTGAGGAATTTTTCCACTTGAGTGGGATAGTAGGCAAGGGCCTCTGTGGCGCTATCAATGGCTGTGAGACCTCCCCCAATGACAACAGCGGGTAAACGAAGCTCAAGATTGGCAAGGGATGATTTTTTAGCAGCACCTGTTAATTGCAAAGCCATGAGGAAATCAGAGGCTTGACGCACCCCCCGTGCAAGAGCGTTTTTGAGGGGGATTAAATTAGGTTGGCCTGCGCCAGCACAAAGGGCAACATGGTCAAATTCCGCTCCTTCTTTCACACCTTTTAAGGCTTGGTCTGGAGTTATGGTGCTTCCAAAACGCACGCCACCGTGAAGGCAAAAACTATCTCGACGCTCTAATAAAAGGCGGATGAGAGTTAAAAAATTCTTATCCCATCGAACCGTAATGCCATATTCAGCAACACCACCAAAACCACCAATAATGCGCTGGTCGAGGTCTTCAAATAAAAGAGAGCTCTCTTTTATAGGCTCTTCGATAAGGTGTCGAGGCAAAGGTTCTATTTTTAGGCCATCTACACCGACAACAGTGTGACCTTCTTGTAAAAGGTAATGAGCTAGGGTAAACCCTGATGGCCCCATACCAACAATTAAGGCTCTCCCGCCTGTTGATTCCTTTGGAAGGGGCGACTCAAAACGAAGAGGATTCCAGCGTGTTAAAAGAGCATAGATTTCAAATCCCCAAGGAAGGCTTAAGACGTCTTTTAGGTTTTGGGTTTCAACACCTGGAATATCCACAGGGTCTTGTTTTTGAAAAATACAGGCCGCGCTGCAATCATTACAAATACGATGACCTGTTGCAGCTACCAAAGGATTATCGATTGTCACCACACAAAGAGCAGCCAAAGAAAGCCCCTGAGATTTCAAGAGGTTCATCTCAGAGATTTTTTCCTCCAAGGGACATCCCTCAAGATCGCGGTGTGAATTAGAACTTAAAGGCTCTTTTTGTGGAAGACCCGTGGCGCAGGAATCTTTTTTCCGCTCATGACAATAGAGGCAATAGTTGGCTTGATCTAGGGCTTTTTCACGTGACAGACCTTTGTCAGTAAGGCCAAAGCCGTCCCGTTGGTGAGTCTGGATTTTTTCAGGAATTAAATGATTAAGATCACGTTTTTGAGGAATGTCAAAGAGAGGTGAGTCTTTATGAAAGGTTTGCCCCGCTTTCGTAAAAAGAGTCCAAACCCCGTAGTCTTTTGCCAGTTGTAGAGGTTTTGCAAAGGAATCGCTGTCTTGCAGCCACTCTAAAACATGGGTGGCATAAGTTAAATCGTCAAAGGGCTTCTTGAAATAGGCTTCGAGAGAGGTTCTTAGGCACTCTCCATCATGGGAGCGAGCCTCTGCCTCATTAGCTTTTTTTGCGACCTGCCGTTGAATAAAAGTTCGTTTACAGGTGTGTAAAGGAGCTAGGCTATGATGTTTTTTTTGAAGAGTTTGTACGTCTTTTTCAATATCAAACAGATGAGCTAGAAAATCTTCTACCAGGGGGGCAACAGCTAAAATAAGATCAGAGTCTTCCATCTGAGTATTTCTAGCTTCTTTATAGCGCTGATATAACTCTTGGTTGTTGTCTTGTAAAAAACCTTGAAACAATTCGTCAAGGCATTGCAAACCCTGTGGTGAGTGTAGGTCTTGAAAGGTAATGTCAAATTGCAGTTTGAAAGGAGACATGATATATTAGCTAAAGTGGCTTTATCCCTTTAATACCACTTTTCACATCATGGAGGCAACCTATTGGCAAACTTACCTTTATTTTCTTTGAAAGATGTTAAAAACAAACGCGTTCTTGTGCGCGTTGATCTTAATGTTCCTGTACAAAAGAATAATGTCACAGACATCACGCGCTTGACAGCGGTGTTGCCAACCCTAAGAGAACTTATTAAAGATAAAGCTAAGATTATTTTGTTGTCTCATCGAGGGCGTCCCCAAGGAAAAATTGACCCCGATTTAAGCCTACATAGTGTTGCCGAAGCTCTTGAAGATATTTTGGGACAGCCGGTTGCGTTTTGTTCCGAGACTATTGGCAAAACGGCCAAAGAAGCTGTAAATAAGCTTAAATCTGGGGAAATTCTTCTTTTGGAAAACCTTCGTTTTTACCCAGGTGAGGAAAGCAATGATCCTGACTTTGCAAAAGAGCTAGCGGATCTTGGAGAAGTTTATATTAACGATGGATTCGCCGTATCCCATCGAGCGCATGGTTCTATTGTTGGATTGCCAAAGCTTCTTCCTTCCTTTGCAGGTCACTTGCTTGACAAAGAGGTTCGCTCCCTTGCCTCAGCTCTTGAGCCAAAAGCACAACCGATCACTGCCATTATTGGTGGTGCTAAAATTTCAACAAAAATTGCTCTTTTGGAATCCCTTGTAACAAAGGTACGGAATCTCGTTGTTGGTGGTGGGATTGCCAACACATTCTTATTGGCTTTGAAGTATGATATCGGGAATTCTTTATGTGAAAAAGATCAGGTTTCAATGGCAAAGCAAATTATAAAACAGGCAAAGAAATCAAAATGTAACCTGATCATTCCCCATGACGTTAGAGCTTCAAGAGATTTAGATGCACGCTCTGAAGTCTACCATATCCCATTGGCAGAACTTCAAAAGTCTGAAAGTATCTTTGATATTGGTTCTAAAACCGCTGAACTTATTGGAGATTGCCTCCAACACTCAAGAACGGTCATTTGGAATGGCCCCGTTGGCCTTTTTGAACACCAACCTTTTGACCGAAGCAGTGTTCAAATCGCGCAAGATATTGCTCGCCTTACAAAGGAACGACGTTTAAATAGCATTGCTGGTGGCGGAGAAACCCTTGCTGTTATCAATCGAGCTCATGTTTCCGATGGTTTTTCCTATCTTTCAACGGGAGGAGGGGCTTTTCT
>DOCA01000185.1:13365-26423 GCA_003503995.1 Holosporales bacterium | reverse complement strand
AAAGCTTCTTTGATGCTCAAGCTGATGGCATAAAGGATTGATTTAATTTCCGTTGAAACCATATCCCCAAAAAAAAGGCATAGAATAATTTCAGAAATTAAAATAAGAGGAAGTTTTAAATCAGCTAGTTTGCCCATGAAGATACCTTTTTTTCTTTGTGAAGCACGTGATAAATTTTCTCAAAAAGCTGAGCAAAAGCCCCATTTCCAAGAACATTTGCAGAGGTAACAATGGGATCAAAAAGAATGTAAAGGGCTGTAATCAACGACAGCATTTCTGGCGTAAAACCAAGGTACTTTTCAAGGATAGGGATCATGACCAAAATCCCCCCTCCCGGAACGGCTGCAACAGCAAATTTAGCCAACACAAAAAATAGGGTGAAAAGCATATATTCCTCGAGGGTCGGCAATGGGTGGCCAAAGGAGACAAGAATGGTGAGAGCCAAAATAGAGATAGAAAAGCAATCTCCAATCAAGTGAATATTGATACTAATAGGGACAACACCTTTAACCTCTTCATTACCCGTATTCCTTGCAGCACCTTCCATAAGAAGCGGCAGGGCTGAGGCGCTGGACATCGTGCTAAAACCTGTGATCATGGCTGGTAACATGTTCTTTAAATAACGGCGCCATGTCGCAATTTTGAAAGAGGAGGCAACGCCATAAAGAAAAATAATATAAGAAAAAGTCGACACAACAATCAGGGTAATGATCGCAAAATAATCTTGGAAAATAGAGTTGAGCAACCCGCTGTGTTGCATGTTAAAAATATACCCTAAAATGAACAGCGGAATAAGGGGAATAAAGCCTTTTTGCAAAAATGAAAAAGCAATAGATTTCATTTTTAAAGAGATAGCTTTTGTTTTGCTATGATTGGTAAATGCCAAAAAAAGCCCACAGGAAATACCTGCAAAAAGAGCCATGTCATTGGAGATAGATTGCAAGGCTCTAAGGCCCCAAAATTCTGTGATATTTCTCAAAGCCTCAGGTGTAAAAAATGCTTCCCAAAGAGGAACCAATTGTTGCGCCGTGCCAGAATTATAATTAGCGATTTCGACATGATCTAAAAACTGTATGCCTAAAAATCCGCCCAAAGATGTTGAAACATAATTAGAGATAATCACAAGGGAAAAGGCAAGAGCCGTAAAAGTGAAGGCTCCTCTTTTTAAGGCGCCAAGGCTGCTAAAGAGGATCGAAAAAATGATAAAGGGAAGGGCCGTCACAAGGGTATTTTTAAGAAAAACGCTGATGCTATAAAAAGCCATTTTAATTGACGTTGGAACAAGGTCACCAAAAGCGAGGCAAAGAATAATTTCTGCCACCAGAATGAGAGGTAATCTTAATTCAGACAAACGTATTTTAGGCATTAAAGTTAGGTCCTTAGTTGGGGGAATTTAGTTGACTTATACCCTTCACAGTAGCGTAAAACGCCCTTTAAAATCAAAGAAAAACGAAAGAGATCTCTTCAAAAGTTAGAGCTTTGCTTTTTTATCACCAAAAGAGATTTTTGCAGAGAGCCTTATAGTGGTGGTTTTGAAACAGCGCTCTTTCTGCCCAAGACTTTTTTGTAAAGCTTCTCAAAAAGTTGTGCAAAGGTCCCATGCCCCAAAACATTAACTGGCGTAATAAGGGGGTCGAACAAAATATAAAGCGCCGTAATGAGTGATAACATTTCCCCAGAAAAACCAAGGTATTTTTCAAAAACGGGAAGCGTCATAAGAACCCCTCCTCCAGGTACTCCCGCAACGGCAAAGCGAGCAATCACAAAAAACACAGCAAAGAGTAAAAAGTCTGGCAAAGAAGGCAAATCATATCCAAAAGAAATCAAAATAGCGATGGCTTGGATAGACATAGAAAAACAATCTCCCACAAGGTGCGTATTAATACTCACAGGCACAACGCCTGGAGTAAAAGGCTCTGTTGTGTTTTTTTCCACCGCATCAATAACTAACGGCATGGTCGAGGCGCTGGACATTGTCGTAAAACCTATCAGCATACCAGGCACTAAGTTTTTTAAGCCTTGAACCCACCGTGCTTTATTAAACCCAAGAGCAAGGGCAAACAAAGTCAAAATATAGGGAACAGACACGAGGATAATCAAAATTGCGATAGGTAAATAGTGCTTAAAGACAGAGGTTAACAAGCCATCGTGCTGCATCTTGAGAATAAACCCTAGGATGAAAATAGGGAGCACGGGAATAAAACAGCGTTTTAAGAAGAAAAAAGATCCATTGTAAAGCTTCTGAGCAACATCCTGGCTTTTTTGATGACCTGTAAGTGACAAGACAACACCTGCAACAAGGCCTGAAAATAAAGCTGCATCATTGGAGATCAACTGAGGTAAGTCAAAACTCCACAACGGACTTAGAACATCTTGAGACAGGGTTATTTTCTCGATAAATCCAAGACTTCCCAAAGTAAAAATACCCAAAAACCCTCCAAAAACCGTTGCCGTAAAATTAGAGATAACAACCATGGAAAAAGCGAGAGCAACAAAAGAAAAAGCCCCTTTTTTTAAAATACCAATACTATTCAGCAAGAAAGAAAAGATCACAAAAGGCAGGACGAAAAGAAGAATTTCCTTCAAGTTCAAGCTTACGGCATATAGGGCCGATTTAATGGAAAGAGGAATAAAGTCCCCGAAAATCAAGCACACGATAATTTCGGTGATTAAAATCAGGGGCATTTTAAAGTCGGATAAAAATTTTCTCAAAACAAACTCTTTTACTGGATATATTTTTTGTGGATAGGATTTTTAAGCACTTTTCTCAAGAAAATTTTCTTGATCCATCGCATCCAAAATATAGGTGATTACTTTATCTAATTTAGCAGAGCTCTCGCTCTCTACCATAATACGTACCAAGGGCTCGGTTCCAGATTTGCGTACAAGAACACGCCCTGTTTTTCCCAAATCCGCTTCCATTTCTTTGATAGCTTTTGCCACCGCCAAAGAAGTCATAGGATCCCCATTTTGAAAGCGCACGCTTTTTAGTTTTTGAGGGGTTTGCTCAAATACACGGCACACCTGGCTTGCAGGCTTTTTAGAGTCGACCAAAACAGCAAGAACCTGAAGGGCCGCTACAAGACCGTCGCCTGTTCTTGCAAAGTCTGACAGAATAATATGGCCAGACTGCTCACCGCCAACATTGCCTCCATGTTTTCGCATATAATCACCAACATGGCGGTCACCAACGTTCGTACGCACAAGTTCAAGCCCTTGTTTTTCTAAATAATTTTCAAGGCCAAGGTTAGACATGACCGTCCCAACAACCTGCCCTCCTCGCAACTGGGCACTCTTTTGCCAAGCCGTTGCGATCAAGGCCATAATCTGATCTCCATCTACGATATTGCCCTTTTCATCGGACAGAACAAGGCGATCTGCATCTCCATCAAGGGCAATACCAATATCAGCACCGTGCTCTAGAACAGCTTGACACATTGCATTACTGGAAACAGCGCCAACATTCGCATTAATGTTAAACCCATCGGGCTGATCTCCCATAATAACGACTTCAGCACCGAGTTCCCAAAAAACTTTAGGGGCCACATGATAAGCAGCACCATTAGCACAATCGATGACAATTTTTAAACCATCCAAACGAACAGAACTAGGAAGGGTACTCTTAACAAATTCAATATAACGACCACTGGCACTTTCAAGACGAAAAGCTTTACCAAGATCTTCAGGTTTAGCAAAGTTCGTGATTTTACCAGAAACAAGGTTTTCAATTTTCTTTTCAACATCACAAGAAAGTTTATAACCATCAGGGCCAAAGAACTTGATACCATTATCATAATAAGGATTATGAGACGCAGAAATCATTACACCTAAATCCGCCCTCATAGAACTCACAAGCATAGAAATTGCAGGTGTTGGCAGGGGCCCCACAAGAACCACATTCATCCCCATAGCGATAAAACCAGCTGTCAAGGCAGGTTCAATCATATAGCCAGAAAGACGTGTGTCCTTACCGATTACAACGGTATGCCGATGTTCTCCCTGTTTAAAAACACTCCCCGCAGCCATGGCAAGGCGCATCATAACATCAGGGGTCATGGGTGCTGTGTTGGCAAGGCCTCGAACGCCATCGGTTCCAAATAACTTCATTTACTTAACCTTTTTAGATCAAAAACACTATATAGCAAATTCAAGCAATTTTGCATTGTTTTTTCTTTCATTGTCAACAGAAGCTACTGTTTCAAACAATAAAGTACCCTTAACAAAATTACAAAGTGCTTTGTTAAGGTTTTCTTAAGGAGATTCATGGAATAAATAGAAGAGGAAAAAATATACTTTTGCTGTGTAAAAAAGGAGCAAATTAAAAAATGGAGTGTTATGCTTTAAACGACAAGATATATAAATCACTGAGTTCTTGTCAGTTTGAGGCCGGCACCGATGAGTATAACGCCCTGAAGAGTTTTATGAGTAAACATATTAGCGGTGCTCTTTGTGAGCTCTATGATTTCTTAGAAACCCATGATATTCACCATTTCCCAAAGAAAAAGCAAGACCAGTTAATAAAAAAACAAATTCAGCATTGGAACAACTTAATGCTGCATAGTGATTTTTTACACCTACAAAAAGAGTCTTTTAGAATTGGAAAAGCCCACGATCGCAATAATATTTCTACAGAGATCTATCTCTTAGGCTACAATAAGGTCATCTCCCACTTACAAAGAAAAATATTTGAAGAGGATTTCAAGGACACGTCTCTCCCCAAAAAGCTTTTGAATCACATCACAAACCGTATTTTGGTGGACATTAGCCTTTCTCTTTCTTCATATGTTAGTGAACGTGAGAAAAATTCTCTTTATTTTTATGAAATTTCTAAGATCTCAAGCTGTAATCATGATTTTAAAAAAGCCATTTCTGATGTCCTTTCTCTAACCGTAAAACGTATAGAAATGCAGGGGATCTGTTTTTATGGTCTTCAAAGTGACAAATTTTTAAAATCATTAGATACAATACATATAGGAGATGACCCCCTAGCTGATCCTTCTTCATTAGCCTGTAGGGAAAAAATTATTAAGGATTTCTGCCTTGAGAACCAAGGTACAAAAAATGAGAATCAAAAATTTTCTGTCCTCACAAGAAAAAATTTTCCAAAAAATTCTAAAAAATTAGATAGTTTGTTTAATAAAATTGAACGTTATATCCTTGTTCCCGTTAAAATAGAAGAAGAGCTTGTTGGTGTCGTCGAAATTTTCTCCTTAAAAAGGAAAAAAGAAGAAGGTGTTGTCCCCTATAAAACAATAGAAATGTTCTCTTCTCAGCTATCCATTATCCTAGAGCGCCTCCATTTATTTATTAACCAAGAAAAGTTTATTGAATCCCTCCATAATTCTGCTTTCTATGATTCCCTAACAGGCCTTGCAAACAGAAATCTTTTTATTGACCGCCTTAAGCAAAACTTAAAAAAACTATCTCGCATCGACATTAGTCGTTCTTCTATCATTTTTTTAGATGTGGATGATTTTAAAAATATTAATGATAAATATGGCCATACCATGGGGGATGAAACGTTAAAAATAATAGCAAAATCTATTTCTGCTTGTGTGCGTCAAATAGATACTGTTGCTCGATTTGGCGGCGACGAGTTTGTTATCTTACTAGACTCCGTTGAAAACGAGGGGGAAGCTTACGAGATTGCCGAGCGAATCTTAAAAAATTGCTGCCGCACACTCTATATTAATGATACCAAGATCAAAAACTCCGTCAGCATTGGCTTGTTAATGCTCGAAAACAACGATGACATTGAAGATAGCATTTTATACAAAGCAGATAAGGCAATGTATCAAGCTAAGAAGCTCGGGAAAGGACAAATCTGTGTTTTTGATTCAGAGTTTGTTGAAAAAATAAATTCTGAAATCAAGATGTTAAGTGATTTAGAAAACGCTATCCAATCTAATGAAATCGAAATGTACTACCAGCCTATTATTGATGTTGAGTCAGGTTGTATTGCCTATTTTGAAGCTCTTTGCCGTTGGCATCACCCAGAGATTGGCTATATTCCACCCTCAACCTTTATTAATCTAGCGGAAACATCGGATCTTATTTTAGACCTAGGTAAGAAATGTTTTGAAATTGCTTTGAGAGATATGGCTCGATTACGCAGAGCTTATCCAACTTATCCAGGTGCTATTTTTTCCATTAACATGTCCGTTAAGCAATTTCATAATGATAAAAATTTTCAAGCCATCAAAAAACTCATTCAAAGCCGTTCCAGCTCGCCAAGCTCCATAAAAATAGAAGTAACAGAGAATTTACTATTAGACTCAACAGACCATACTTTCGAGAAATTTACAGCCCTCAAAGAGATGGGCGTAGAAGTCTTAATTGACGATTTTGGTACGGGATATTCCAGTTTATCTTACTTAAATAAATTTTCTTTTGATTATTTGAAAATTGATAAAAGCTTTATTGATACAATGAATGTTGATGAAAAAAACCTTGAACTCATTAGAGCGATCATTGCCCTCTCAAACTCACAAAATATAGGCATTATCGCAGAGGGAATAGAAACGAAAGAGCAGTTAGAAACTCTTTATGAAATGGGCTGTTACCTTATACAAGGCTATTATTTTAGCAAGCCTCTCCCTTTTTCAGAAGCTCTCCTTTTGATTGAAAAAGAGGTGTCTCACAAAAAAGTCTTTAAGAGCTTACAACACAATATCTTTTCAATAAGAGCCTAAGGCTAATAGCTTTTAAATGGCTTCCGCTAACGGGGAAAGGTTGATTTTTTCAGCCCGTTGATGGGCTTCTTTATGGTTAGCAGGTAAGGTTACATAAAAAGTTGCCCCTTGATTTAAACTGCTCTCCACGGAAACCTGCCCGTGAAGGTCATCACAAATTTTCTTAACAATGGCAAGCCCAAGCCCAGACCCATTTTGTGATTTTGTAGTGCTATCTGCATGGTCAAAAGCATTAAAAAGAGTTTTCAATTTTGATACATCGATACCACAACCCGTATCTTTTACCTTAAAACAAATCGCGTTTAGGTCTCCTAATTTTCCAGCTGTAATGTCTAAAGTAATTTGTCCAGACTTTGTAAAATTAGCCGCATTTTCGATAAGATTGGCGAGAACTTTCATGGTCTTTTTAGGGTCAGAATCCATCAACAAAGTGGAGTCGGGGCAGTAAACTTTGAATTTGTTTCTGTTTTTCAAAATGACGACTTCAAGGTTAGGTAATATTTGTTGGATTTCTTCACGGACATTAAATCTTTCAGGCGCAATAATATTGTTTTCTCCCTCATCTGTGAGCTCAAGAACAGAGTCCACCATGTTTAAAAGATTTTGCCCTGCATCGGCAATTTGATTAATATCTTGACGTAATTGCTGCAAATCCATTTTATCATTCACAGAATCAACGATCATTTCAGAATAACCAATGATAGAGTTCAAAGGGGTACGAAGTTCATGGCCGATACGAGCCATAAACTGATTTTTCATTTGGCTTGCTTTTTTGGATTCCGCAATAGTTTCTTGAAGATGACGCTGCATTTTTTCAATCTTTATAGCATTCTCACGAAATTCATGGAGCATGCGCGCTATATCCCCAAATTCATCATTTTGCTCTGTTCCTTGAACATCGCCCTTCATGTTTCCCGCATTAATATCACGCATGCGTTGTGTAATTTGAGCAAGAGGTTTTGAGATCAAATAGGCCGCCACTGTATGGAGCAAAAAAATCGCGAGTCCTAAGAGGCCCAATACAAGGTAAAGGTTGTTTAACGTATCGCTTTCATAGGATTTGAGAGCTTCTTTCTTAAGCTCTCCTTGACTTTGGAGTTCTTTTTGAAAAGTTGTTATTTGGGTCAAAAAAGAAGATAGATCACCCACCACCCGAGTTGTTTGCTCTTTAATTTGTTGAGAAACCCAGGCAAGGTTGTCTGTATTTTGGCTACCCTTATTTAAAAGGGCCCTTTGCTTCATAAAAAAAGTATCAAGAATTTTGAGCTGTTTCTTAACCTCTAAAAATGTTTCAAAGGCCTCTGTCAACAACGGGCTGTCTATGTTTTTAAAAGACGACATCTTCTTTTGAACGTCTTGCATAGAAAGTGTTGTTTCTCTAAGGTCTTTTGTACTTCCCAGCGAAAGACCTTTTTTTAAATTTTTAACAGTGCGAGCAACATCACCTGCTGCTGTAGCCTGATGAGACAGCTCTAATTGCGCTTTTAATAAAGTGGCATGGTTTTTATAATTATCAAGAGAGAGATAAGCGACAAAAGCAAGGGCTATAAAACTGAATAAAGATAAGGATATGATCTTTAAAATAAGTTTTTTAGAGCCTTTTTGAGGAGACTGTGAAGCATCGGTGGTTTCTGTAGAACCCGTGCCTGGTGATAGTTGAGGTGCTTGTGAGGTGTCTGACACGTTTTCTCTTTCTCTTTTTCATTTAAAACGAGGGGATTCCCTAAAAATAGACTAGGGTTTAAAAGTAAAGAAAGGGTTAAAAGAGACGCTCTGTTTTTTTAGCTTTTTCTTCTTTTTCAATCAAGGATTTTAGATCATCAAGGGCTTTATCAAGGCGTTCTTGGGGAGCGCATTCTGATGTCATTATTTCCCGCGAAATAGGTGTTGTGATCACGTTAAGAGACAATGCTGACTTTGTCGGGGTAAAGGGTATTTGCATAATTTTAAGAGCACTTACTGCAGGATATCCGAAAAAAGTATTGACCTTTTCAATCACCAAATCTTTACTATGAGTTAAAAGAAGAGCATGACTAGGGTTGACCTTAATGTGAAGGATGCCATAGGTGCGATAGCCTTGGCGAAAGGCAATTTTCAGAGGTGCACAGAAGGCTGCGTACTGAGGACCTACGATCTTTTCCCACTCAAGGATAATTTTTCCATGAATAATGCCTCGTTTTTTGGCAATGGGATTGACGACACGATTAACAACCGCTTTTATACTTTTCATTACCGTAAACTCCTTAAGGTTAAAAATGCCATGGATCCTGCAAAAAAACAAGGTTGCCCTCAAAAGGTTCAAGAGATCACCCATCGACTTTTAAACTGGTACGACAAAAATGCGCGCACTCTTCCTTGGCGTTATGATCACCATGAGGCAGGAAATCCTTACCATACCTGGCTTAGCGAAGTGATGTTGCAACAAACAACAGTTATTACTGTGATTGACTACTTCCATCGATTCATTGCAAAATGGCCAACCCTTAAAGATTTAGCTAGTGCCTCTGAAGAAGGGGTCCTCACCAATTGGCAAGGGCTTGGGTATTATTCAAGAGCCCGAAATCTCCTAAAATGTGCGCGTTATGTACAAAATGAACTTGGGGGATCCTTTCCTAAAGACCTTCCCATTTTGCTAAAACTTCCAGGGGTTGGTCCTTACACAGCCGCTGCTATTTCCAGTATTGCCTTTCAACAAAAACATGTACCGGTGGATGGAAACATTATTCGCGTTATGTCACGACTTTATGGGTTAAAAACACCCTTGCCTGATCTCAAAGGAGACATTGAAAATCTTGTAAAAAGCTATTCCAATAATTCAAAGCCTGGGAATTTTGCCCAAGGACTCATGGATTTTGGTGCTACCCTTTGTCGCCCTAAAAAGCCTTCCTGTGATAGTTGTCCCCTCCAAAATCAATGCATCGCTTATGCTGAAAATACACAACACCTCATTCCTTTCAGAAAACCTAAGCCTCAAAAACCAACCCGTTTCGGGCGGGCCTTTTTAATCTATGATAAAAACGGCTTGCTTCTCCTCCAAAAGCGCCCCGAAAAAGGCTTGCTCGCCAATATGATGGAGGTTCCCTCTACCCTTTGGTCAACGGATAGTGACGAGGTTGAGCGCTCTTTTTTTGATATAAGCGCAGATGGGAAATTCACCCGCCTTGATCAAACGGTCAAACATACTTTTACGCACTTTCACCTTGAGCTTGATGTTTACCATGGCGGTGTGAATGATTTTAAACCTCGGTGTGCTACGACAAAGTGGGTTGCGCCCAATGCTTTAAACACACATCCTCTACCGACTTTAATGAAAAAAGTAATCCGAGCGGGAGGATTCTCCTAAGGCAACTGAGTTTTGTGTTTATATGTGAATTTTAGGTATTTATATGCTAGGATTTGAAAAATGATTTTAAAAATGATGAGAATAAAATGAATTTAGCTACAAAAAAAGAAAAGAAAAAAGAAACTATGGGAGAGCAAGTCCGCTCGATTACCCTTGCCATTTTAATTGCTCTTTTGATTCGCAGTTTTTTATTCCAGCCTTTTGTGATTCCATCAGGATCCATGAAGCCTAACTTACTAATTGGGGATTTCCTATTCGTAACAAAGTATAGCTATGGCTTTACCAAACACTCCCTCCCCTTTAGCATTCCCGTTATTCCAGGAAAAATTTTGGATGGTGATAAACCTAAAATTGGCGACATTGTTGTTTTTAGAGGGCCTTTTGATCCTGATACAGATTATATCAAACGCGTCGTTGGATTACCCGGAGACGTTGTCCAAATGCGGGACGGTATTTTATATATTAACGATGTGGCAGCAACAGTTGAACCTGCAGGCGAATTTGTCGATGATCTTTGGGTGCGTCGCCAAAGAGGGCAGGCTGATCAACGCATTGTTGATGTAGATAGTAATCGTCATATTGATGCTTATTACGAGACTCTTCCAAATGGCGTAAAGCACCTCATTCTTAAAAAAGATAAGTTTGGTGAAGGTCCACTAGATAATACTCAAGCCTACGTGGTGCCCGATGGACATTACTTCATGGTAGGAGACAACCGTGATGAATCTGGAGACAGCCGCGTTCTAACACAAATCGGATATGTGCCCGAAAACCATATCATTGGCCAAGCCAAAATTATTTGGTTCTCCACAAAAGCCAAGTGGTGGGAAGTGTGGAAATGGCCTTTCGATATTCGCTTTGAGCGTTTAATGCAGTCCATCGAGTAGACTTATCATGTCGACGGACTCTCTGGTGCGCTTGCAAGATAATCTTGGCTATACCTTTCAAGATAAAGCCCTTTTAGATCAAGCCTTGCGCCATTCAAGCGCCACCAAACAAAATCAACAAAGCTACGAGCGCCTTGAGTTTTTAGGGGATCGTATCCTAGGATTATGTGTTGCGGAATTGCTCTACCAAATCTATCCGTTTGATAAAGAAGGCGCCTTAGCCCAACGCCACAGCGCTCTTGTTTGTGAGGATGTCCTTGCCCAAATAGCCCAAGATCTGTCCCTAGGGGTTTTGATTCAAGGAGAAACCAAAAACTTCTCCAAAAATCGCCCCTCGGTTTTGGCAGATGCTGTAGAAGCTTTAATCGCTGTGGTCTATTTAGAAAAAGGCTTGAGTGAAGTCCAAAAAGTAATCAAAAAATTCTGGAGGCCTTTAATTGCTGAAATGACAACAGCACCAAAAGATCCAAAATCAGCCTTGCAAGAGTGGGCTCATAAACACAATAAAAACGCCCCCCTTTATAGCCTTATAAAACGCTCGGGCCCTGACCATGACCCCTTATTTACAGTCCAAGTATCCCTTGATAAAACACGACAAGAAACCGCCCAAGGTTCCTCTTTGAAACAAGCCGAAAAAAACGCCGCCATTGCCCTTTTAAAGGGGCTTAACAAACAATCAGTAGAGTAAAAACATGACTTCTTCTAATGTGCAACCACCTCAAGATACCCGCAGTGGTTTTGTCAGTATTGTTGGTCTGACCAACGTTGGAAAATCAACCCTTATGAATGCCCTTGTTGGGTCAAAGATCTCCATTGTCTCTCATAAAGTTCAAACAACGCGCCAACGGATTTTGGGTATTTGTATCCGCGAGAAAACCCAAATTGTTTTCGTAGATACACCTGGTTATTTTAATCCGCAAAAACGTTTGGATCGTGCAATGGTAAGCTCTGCCCTAACAGCACCAAAAGATGGCGATATTGCTGTTGTGCTGGTAGATCCTTTAGCAACTCACTTTGAACGTCACTTAGAACTCATCGAGCGAATTTCTTTTCGAGCAGATCAACCTGTTGTTTTAGTTATCAATAAAATTGACCTTGTCTCAAAACCAGACCTTCTCGAAAAAATTGATGCTTTTACAAAGGAACGTAATTTCGCGGAAGTCTTTTTAATTTCAGCCCTTCAAAAGGAAGGTCTTGAAGGACTCATGGACTATGTAACAAAAAACCTACCCGAAGGGGCATGGCTTTATCCTGAAGAACAGATGACTGATATGCCTGTGCGTTTATTAGCAGCAGAAATGACCCGAGAAAAAATTTATAAATACCTCCATCAAGAGCTCCCCTATGCCATCCACGTGGAAACCGAACAGTGGGAGCGTTTTGAAAATGGGGATGTAAAGATCTCTCAAATTATCCATGTAGCACGAGATTCACAAAAAGGAATTGTCCTTGGAAAAGGAGGACAACAAGTAAAAAAGATTGGCGAAGAAGCACGCCATGAAATTGCAGAAATGCTTGGTCAAAAAGTGCACCTTAAAATCCATGTACGGGTCACAAAAAATTGGGCCGATAACAAAGAGAATTTCGAGGTCATGGGACTGGATTTTAACGCTTGATGAAATGGGAAGATGAAGGAATCGTTATTGGCACAAAGCGCCACGGAGAACGGCAAGTCATAACCACTCTTTTAACCAAAGAGCACGGTCGTCATAAGGGTATGTTTAGCCCGAACAAAACAACTAAATCCACCTGCGAATGCGGCACAGTTTTACACGCCACATGGACAGCACGCCTAAGGGAACACCTTGGCTCATGGGCCCTTGAGCCTCTTTACAGTCCTCTTGCATTTATCCTCCATAATTCAATAGCTCTTAAAAGCTTAAATTCAGCCTGTGCTTTATTGGAGACCTGTTTACCAGAACAAGAAGCGGCCCCCAAGGTTTACACTGCTTTTTGCCACCTTGTACAAGGCTTTGAAAATCTCTCAAAAGAGGCCACCTCTTTTTTAAAGGCTTATTGTTATTTTGAACTTTTCCTCCTTGAGCATTCTGGCATTTCTCTCGACTTTAAGACCTGCGCTGTAACAGGCAAACAAGATAATTTATATTACGTTTCCCCTCGAACGGGGCGCGCTGT
>DOCA01000185.1:166-13305 GCA_003503995.1 Holosporales bacterium | reverse complement strand
CTGATAAACAACAAAAAGAACCAGAGCATCAAGAAATCCTTGCAGCTCTTACGTTATCAGGGTATTTTCTAGATAAATATGTATTTGTTCCCCATGATATTAGCCTGCCAGAAGCACGTCACCGTTTATTGGCTAGCTTACAAAACCTTTAGGATATAGATGAGCCAGAAAACGCCTCTTTCCAGTCAAGACACCACTGGTGTCATCCTTGAAGAACCCTTGGACAAGGCCCTTGGGGAGCGCTACTTGGCCTATGCTCTTTCCACTATCACATCCCGTTCGCTGCCCGATGTTCGAGATGGCCTAAAGCCCGTTCATCGCCGCATTTTGTACGCCATGCGCGAATCTGGTAATACTCCTGAAAAAACCTACCGTAAATCTGCCAGTGCTGTTGGATATGTGATGATGAAATATCACCCCCATGGTGATTCCTCTATTTATGATGCCATGGTACGTATGGCTCAAGATTTCTCCACCCGTTATATGTTGGTGGATGGCCAAGGTAACTTTGGTAGCATTGATGGCGATAATGCTGCTGCGATGCGGTATACGGAAGCACGCCTTTCACCAGCCGCCATGGAAATCGTAGATGGCATCAATGAAGATGCCGTTGATTTCATCCCGACATATAACGGGGAAACCGTTGAGCCACGGGTTATGCCAACCCGCTTTCCTAATCTTTTAGCAAATGGCTCTTCGGGTATAGCCGTTGGGATGGCAACCAATATCCCGCCCCATAATGTTGAGGAAATTTGTAACGCGTTGTTACACCTGATCAAGTCTCCCAATGCCTCCATAGAAACTCTTGTAAAACATATGCCAGGCCCAGACTTCCCAACGGGTGGCGTTATTGTTGAGCCTACTGATAATATTCTCAAGGCCTATGAAACAGGCCGCGGCAGTATTAAAATACGGGCACGCTATGAAGTGGAAAAACTAAGCAACGGCCAATACCAAATTGTCGTTACAGAAATTCCCTACCAAGTCCAAAAATCCCGCTTAATTGAAAAAATCGCTGATCTTTGGAGTTTAAAGAAATTACCTCTCTTAGGAGATCTTCGAGACGAATCAACAACAGATATTCGCCTTATTGTCGTCCCAAAAACACGCACCATTGATCCAGCATTGTTAATGGAATCTCTTTACCGTTCAACAGATTTAGAGAATCGTTTTAGTCTCAACATGAATGTTCTGGATCACGGAAAAATTCCCCGTGTGATGAATTTACGGGAAATCTTGCAAGCCTTCCTCAACCATCGTCAAGATGTGTTGTGTCGACGCTCTCGATATCGTCTCGGAGAAATTGAACGGCGCCTCGAAATTCTCCGTGGCTTTATGATTGTCTTTTTGAATGTTGATGAAGTCATCCGTATCATCCGCTTTGAAGACGATCCAAAATCTAAATTGATCATTACTTTTGACCTAAGTGACCTACAAGCTGACTCTATCTTAAACATGCGCCTCAAAGCATTGCGCAAGCTTGAAGAAATGCAAATCAAAAAAGAACTAGAAAATCTTGAAGAAGAGCAGAAGACATTAGAAGCTCTTTTGGCCAGTGATGAAGCGCAATGGAAAAATATTTCAGACGATATTAAAGCTCTTAAGAAGACTTATGGAGCTAAACACCCTGAAGGCCCTCGCCGCACAACTTTTGAAGATGCGCCGGATATCGAAGATGTCCCCCTTGAGGCCATGATCGAAAAAGAACCCGTCACCCTTGTTTGTTCCAAAAATGGTTGGATTAGAGCCCTTAAGGGCCATAACACCAAACCCGACGATTTAAAATTTAAAGAAGGAGATGAAGGTCGCTTTATTCTCCAAGGCGAGACAACAGATAAGCTTATTGTGTTTGATTCAACAGGACGTTTTTATACTCTTGGTGTAGATAAAATTCCCGGTGGCCGAGGGCACGGAGAACCTCTCTCTCTTTCCATTGATATGCCCAGTGGTTCTGATGTTGTGGACATGTTCTTGTATACCGCGACAAAACATCAAGACGTAAAAATGCTCGTTGCCTCCAGTGAGGGTCGTGGGTTTGTAGTGCCCTTAAAGAATGTGTTAGCCCAAACCAAGAATGGTAAGCAAATTTTAAACGTTGCTGATAAAAAGAAAGCCATGGTTTGCCTGTTCATCAATCCTGAGGATGATCATGTAGCCGCCATGGGAAATAATCGCAAGATGGTTATCTATAAGTTAGATGAAGTACCCGAAATGAACCGAGGGCGTGGTGTTATCTTGCAAAAGTATAAAGAAGGTTCTTTAAGCGACATCACAACCTTCAAATTAGAAGATGGCCTCAGCTGGCAATTGGGCGAGCGCGTTAGGACGGAAACCGATCTCTTAACATGGCTTGGTCGCCGAGGCCAAATCGGCAAACAACCTCCCATCGGCTTTCCCCGTAATAATAAGTTTCGCTGATATTTTCTGCTATAGAAACCCATAGTCGATTCAATAAAATCCCAGACGTCGTTCCTACACTCCTAAACTAGAACTTTATTAAATCGACTATATTGAGGGAGGATGGATAACAAGAAATAGTTAAAGAGAGATAGAACCTATCTGTCAGGGCCACCTCTTTTTAAAGAGAGGGCCTCTATTATTAAACTTCGTTTTGTCCCTTTGCTTAATGATTTATTTTCTATGGAAAGCTTTAACTCATTAAGACGATTAGACTTCATGTACAGTTCTCCGGGGAGTGCTTTATCTTCAACTTTAAATTCTCCAAGTATTTTTTGAGCTGGTGTACCAGCCTCCACTTTCTCTATTACACGATTAGCAACAGCTTCTTTCTGAGACTCCATTAGCCTTCTAATATACGTTGCATCATCCCTTATTAAGCGAATATCTTCAAGTATTCCATTTGCTTGAAAAAGAGTATAAACAGCAGCAGCTCCAATCAGAAGTTGACCAACCCCAAAAAAATAATCAGCTAAACCATTTTTAAATAAGAAATTAGACATCTTATACATAAACTCAGCACTCTTTGATAATAAAATAACAACATAATATTTTTTAAGATATAGCTTTCCTTTCTAAAAAGTCTCTTCCCCCCATGAGAATATCCCTAATAAACGTCTGACATGTTGGGAGCGACTTGGGCAAGATCACGCTCTTTATTCATAGAGGCTTTTCCATCACTTTAGAAGAGTCGACATAAGCCTTAGAACGTTCGGAAATAGAGCCCTGCCCATTTTGAGCAAGATTCCCCTTCATGTCTTTATTTGATTCTTTTTTGACGTTTTTCTTGTCGCTCACTGAAACAAGCTTCAATTGCGCCCCTTCCATTTTATCATTACCGGCGAGCATCTGCATCTCTCCTGTAAACTGATCAAGCAAGTTCCCAATAGACGCAAGCAAACGTGCTGCGGATAAATCTTCTGTCGCATCAGAGGTAATCAATGACCCTTTTGCAAGGAAGTATTCGTGGCTTGCATCCAAAATGTCGATAAAACTGCGTGTTCCAGCATCAAACTGTTTCATATAAATATTACGAACCGCCTTTTTAGATTTCACAGCGCCCCGCAAAGCTTTTGACTGTGCTCTTGCACTGATGAGTTCTGCATAGGAAACGCGCACTTCTTTTTCAGCACGACGCAGCTCCTTGCGCTTACTATACTTAGCTGATGCCATCTTGGCACGAAGCTCACGACGTTTTCCAATATCTCGCCCTCCATTAAAAACATTAAAAGTTCCAATGAACTGACCTGTGATATTAGTACTCAAACCTGATTTTCCACCAACATCATAATCTTTTCGGGCTTGCAATTGAAAGTCCACAGAAGGCAAAAAGGGAGAAATTGTTTTATCAAAATCTGCTTTGGCAACGTCTTCCGTTGCTCTGGCAACCACCACAGAGCGATTTAACTTAAGAGACATCTCAACGGCCTCTTTAACTGTTTTAGGAATCAAAGATTCATTAAACTTTGGCGTTTTTAATTTTTGAGCTTCGGCGCCAACAACTTCTTTGAAATTAGCATAGGCTGTATCAAGGTCACCTTGGATATCACCAACCGCTGCCTCGGCATCATATAGGCGAGACAGAACATTCTTTTCATCTCCAGAGGTTGCCTTACCCCCTTTAACCAATTTTTTAATTTTGGCAAGAATGGCCTTATGGGTTTGCACATTTTCTTTTGCCAGCTTTACAAGACGTTCAAAACGACGCACAGCTATGTATTTATCCATAACATCAAAAGCGACCAAGATCTGGGCTTCTTCAAGATTTTTTCTGGATTGATGAAGTTCTTTGCGACTTTTTCTAATATCATAGGGCGTTTCAAGGCCATCGAATATTTTTTGATTCAAAGTAATAGAAGGATCATAACGATTTTTAGTTTCACTGCCCCTTGTATCAATCGAAGCAAGAGAGTTCTCTCGATAGGCCTGTTTGGTATACTCTTTACCAACACCTGCTTTTAAGTCAAGGCTGGGAAGGTAAGCACCGACGGCTTGAGTCACCCTGTGAGTTGACACATCTTGCTCGGCCTTTTGGATGAGGATTTCAGGATTTGTAGACAAGGCTTCGGATATAGAAGATGTTAAATCAGAAACAGTCTTTCCTGGCATTACTGTTTTATTTTCACCAGCATGCCCATTTGCACACATAAGAATTAATGCAATTGAAATCATTGTATTTTTTAATATATTTTTCACTTATACGACTCTTTTTAATTAATCCATACCACTATGCTAACAAGAAAAAGATTAAAATTAAATCAAAATATATGTATAATAAGGATAATAGCAATTTTACAGGCGGGCCAATGGAAAGGGAAAATCTTTCTGATAAAGACCATAAATCAAAATCAGTTGCAAAAAAGCAACAACAAAAACTTTCTTCAACATCTCCTTCTGTGTCCAAGACATCACGGAAAAAAAAGAAAGCGCCCTCATCATCCCACGATAACAACGTAACATCTGACAGGAAAACCATGGCTTCTCCACAATCTATAAAACCAGTTGCCGGCGATCCCAAATGGGATTTAACAGAGGCAGCTTATGATGATCCGCTCTTAACGTGCCTTGAAACCCTAACAAAACTATTAGGCCAACCAACTTCTAGCAGTGCCTTAAAAGCAGGGCTCCCTTTAGAAAATGGCCTTTTATCGCCTGCTTTATTTGTACGTGCTGCTGCACGGGCAAATCTTTCAGCAAAACTTGTTCATAAAAAGCTAACTGATATTTCTCAATTTACCCTTCCTTGTGTCTTAATGTTACACGGAGATAAAGCGTGCCTTCTTGTTGATGCAGATCCTAAAAATAATTCCTACGAGGTTATCTTCCCTGAAACAGGGCGAGGTGCTGTGGTCCTGACGCAAGAAGATTTACAATCTCTCTATGCCAATGTTTGCATTTTTATCAAACAAATGTACCGCTATGACCAGCGCTCCATTGACCTTGTTGTTGATAAGCCGCGGGCTTGGTTTTGGGGAACCATTAAAAAGTCATGGCCTCTTTATATACAAGTTGCCTTCGCGGCCGTTCTGATTAATTTGTTTGCCATTGCTAGTCCTCTTTTCACCATGAACGTTTATGATCGCGTTGTCCCCAATAGCGCTATAGAAACGTTATGGGTTCTAGCTATTGGTATTCTACTCGTCTTCCTATTTGATTTTATCCTTAAAACATTACGGGTTTATTTTGTCGATACAGCTGGTAAAAAAGCAGACGTTTTGATGGGCTCTCGTATTTTTGAAAACATCATGCAGATGCAGTTATCCTCTCGCCCCCTTTCATCGGGTGGCTTTGCCAATGAGGTGCGCGAATTTGAAACTTTGCGGGATTTCTTTTCTTCAGCAACTTTGGTCGCCATGATAGACCTGCCCTTTGTTTTTCTCTTTCTTCTTATTATCTACTGGATCGGTGGACCAGTAGTGTACGTTCCCTTGGTTTCTATTCCCTTAATTTTAGGAGGTGCCTTTCTCTTGCATACGCCTTTAACCGCTTGGGTCAGACGCACTTTTCGAGAGGGAGCACAGAAGCATTCCCTCTTGGTTGAAGCCATTTCAGGCCTTGAAACCATTAAAAGTTTTGGGGCTGAAGGGCGCATGCAACGAAATTGGGAGCGTTTTGTAGCAGAATCTGCAAACTCCTCTAAAGCCTTAAAATTCTTTGCGGCCATTGCCATGAACTATTCGGCCCTTATTCAACAAATGTCTTATATCTTTGTTGTCATTGTTGGTGTTTATCTCATTGCCGAAGGGGAACTCACCATGGGGGCCTTGATCGCCACCTCTATTTTATCAGCACGGGCCCTTGCTCCACTCGCTCAAATGGTTTCTCTCCTAACACGCTTTAATCACTCTATGGTCGCCTTAAAGGCTCTTGATGACATTATGAACCTGCCCAGTGAGCGCCCTCGAGGAAAAGCTTTCCTTCACAGACCGACTCTTAAAGGCGCCATTGAATATCGCAATATTGATTTCTCTTACCCGGCTCAAGAAGACCTCGCTTTACAGAAATTTAACTTAAAAATTAGAGCTGGAGAACGACTCGCCTTCTTGGGCCGTATTGGATCTGGGAAATCAACCATAGAGCGTCTAACTCTCGGACTTTACACACCACAAAAAGGCTCAGTTATTATTGATGGAACCGATATTCGGCAAATTGATCCAGCAGACTTGCGCCATAATATTGGATATGTCCCCCAAGACATTTATCTTTTCTTTGGCAGTGTGCGTGAAAACATAGCCTTTGGCAGCCGAGATGTTGATGAGGAAGATTTCATGCGTGCCGCGGAAATTTCTGGTGTTCTCGATTTCGTGCGCCATCACCCTCAAGGTTTTGATATGCCCGTTGGTGAGGGAGGTTCAATGCTTTCTGGTGGTCAGCGCCAAGCCATTGCCATTGCAAGAGCTTTGGTTCGCGACCCTTCTATTTTCATCATGGACGAACCAACGGCCATGATGGATAACGCTTCTGAAGCACGTCTTACAGCAAGGCTGAATGAATATTTAAAAGACAAAACCTTCATTCTTATTACCCACCGTGTTCCCTTACTACGTCTTGTTGATCGTCTCGTTGTTCTTGATAGCAGTCGCTTGATTGCTGATGGTCCTAAAGAAAAAATCATGGAAATGCTTAATAAATCTCAAGTTAGATCTGCAAAATAAGGTTCTTTACACATGTCTCAATTTAAATTCAAAGATGATGGCCTTGATACGGATTTTATGCCAGAGGTTTTAGCCGCTGACCTTAAAAAAGAAAATCAAATTGCCCCTCTTCTTCTTCTGACAATTATTTTAACATTTGTCATTCTCATTATTTGGGCGGCCTTTTCTGAGATTGATGAAATTACTCGAGGCGAAGGTACTATTATTCCTTCAACAAAATTACAAGTCGTTGATCACCTTGAAGGAGGTATTATTCAAAACATTCACATTCACGAAGGCGACATTGTGAAAAAAGGTCAACTGCTTCTTAATATCGACAATACAATTGCACGCGCTCGTTTTAGTGAGGGACGAACCCTTTACTATCGCTTTATTGCAAGCGTTGCAAGATTACGCGCTCAAATTTCTGGTGAGCTCTTTACTATTCCTCAAGAAGTTGAAGAAAAAGCACCGTTGGAAGCCGAAGACGCTATGCGCCTTTACAAAGCTCATTTGGAAGATTTAAAAAGCGACCAACTTATAGCCGACCAAGAAGTGGAACAAAAGCAACAAGAATTCAACGAGCTAGCATCACGAACCAAAGAGCTGACCATGCAACGTTCCCTGATTAGTGAAAAAGTTGAAAAAATCGCTCCTCTTGTTAAACAAAAACTTGAACCCGAAATTACATTAACTGATCTCAAAATCAGAGAAAGTGAACTACGTTCAGAAGTTGCCTCTTTAAAATCAAATATTGCCCGAGCAAAAGCTGCTGTTCTCCAGGCCGAACAACGCGCTCGGCAGGTGCCCATTAAATTTAAAGCGGAAAACTGGAACGAATTAAAGGATGTGAATAACAAGCTCGCAGCGGCAAAAGGCTCTTTCACCTCTGAAGGGGATCGCTTTTCAAGAACAGAGGTGCGTTCTCCCGTACATGGTATTATAAAACAATTGCTTGTCACAACCGTTGGCGGGGTGGTTCAACCTGGAGAAGACCTTGTTGAAATCGTTCCCCTAGAAGACACACTTCTTATCGAAGCAAAAATCAATCCAAAAGACATCGCTTTTTTACGCCCTGGTCTTCAAGCATCTGTTAAAATCACGGCCTATGATTATGCCGTTTACGGTGATTTGAAAGGGGAACTTATTCGAGTAAGCGCAGATTCTATAACAGATGATCAGGGTAATATTTTTTATAAAGCTTACTTAAAAACGGAAGGGACCATTCTTTCAAAAACGAAGAAAGTTCTCCCCATTATGCCTGGTATGATCTCTTCCGTTGATATTTTAACAGGCAAGAAAAGTGTTTTAAATTACCTCCTTAAACCTATTTTAAAAGCAAAACAACGGGCCTTAACAGAAAGATAAAAATAAGAAAAACAAAGAAAATGTATAAAACTTTTTTTAAAAAATATTTTATTTTTTAAAGTTTTGTTAACAAGTTCACGTGATTATTAATTAACAGACTCTTTTAAAATGTTTTATAAAAAGACCGATAATGAAAAAAATAATCCTTTTGTTTTTAAGTGTTGCTCTTCTGTTGTCTCCCTCTCTTGTTTTTGGGCGCAGTGCAGCCGACGTCATTTTTTATCATTACAGAACAACGCCTCACGATAATGGCGAGTTACCTAATAACACAGCTCACTTTCCTTTATTCCCCCAAGAGCAAGCAATTTCAGATTTCCCCATACCTGTTGCTAAAAATGAAACAGACCTTGCCATCCTACATCGGTATTATGAGACCCTTGCAAATGCCTATGAAGACTATCTAGACAAGGCCCTTAAACCAAAACTTGCTGACTATAAGCTTAAGATGGCAAAACAACAACAAAAAATGCATCTAACGCAAGCGCGCCATCACATTGGTAAAAATCAATTTGCACGACATCTAACAGAGGGGCGAGGAGAAACAACGGGACAAGATCGAATAGAACTAAAAGCACGTGTCCAAGCTATCGGTTACTATAGCGCAACCTTTAAAAAACTCTCAGAAAGTCTCGTGCTCACAGAGAGAAAAGCAGATTTCTATCGTGAACTCGCAAAAATTAGCGAGGATCTATATAAAGGTGAAATTCACTAAAAATAATTTTCTTCTGCCTCTTTCACAATAAACAGTGTCTTCAAAATACTGTCTGGTGTTAAAGAGATACTATCAATACGATTTTTCACAAGAAATTGCGCAAAATCTGGGTAATCACTGGGACCTTGCCCACAAATGCCAATTTTTCCGCCTTTCGCTTTAACTGTTTTAATGACAGAAGCAATGGAACGCTCAACCGCTTGGTTTCTTTCATCAAAGAGATTAGATAAAAGAGCAGAATTTCGATCAATCCCTAGAGTCAGTTGAGTCAAATCATTTGAACCAATAGAAAAACCATCAAAAAGCTCTGCAAATTCATCGGCTAAGATCACATTGCTCGGAACTTCACACATCATATAAACTTCAAGGTCGGCCTTATGACGTTTTAAACCATTTTTTTCCATTTCTTGAAAAACGAGATGAGCCTCCTCAAGGGTTCTACAAAAAGGAATCATCATTTTGATATTTGTCAGCCCCATGTCTTCACGGGCTTTTTTAAAGGCTCGACATTCAAGGGCAAAAGCATCCCGATAGCGCACATCGTAATACCGTGACGCTCCTCGAAATCCAATCATAGGGTTATCCTCTTTAGGCTCAAAAGGCCTCCCGCCAATGAGATCAGCATATTCATCGGTTTTAAAATCACTCAATCGCACAATCACGTCTTTTGGATAAAAGGCCGCTGCAATCATGGCAATGCCTTCAGCTAATTTATCTACAAAATAAAGAGATTTATCATCATACCCCTTAGTAAGCTCATTGATTTTCTTTCGCGTTTCAGCGTCTTTAATGTCATCAAAATGCAAAAGAGCAAGGGGGTGAATTTTGATGATATTGTTGATAATAAACTCTAACCTTGCAAGGCCAACACCCTCATTGGGATAAAAAGATAACCGAAAAGCCTCAGAGGGTTTCGACAAATTCAACATCAATTTTGTTTTTGTTTGCGGGATAGATTCCAACTCTATGAGGTCTTTTTGAAAAGGAAGCTTCCCTTGAAAAACAAACCCCTCTTCTCCTTGGGCGCAGCTCACCGTGATGTCTTGGCCTGTTTCAAGGATTTTGCTAGCGTTTTTTGTCCCTACCACAGCAGGTAGACCTAATTCACGACTCACAATGGCGGCATGACATGTCCGCCCGCCACTATCTGTCACAATAGCAGAGGCTTTTTTCATAACAGGTTCCCAGTCAGGGTCTGTTTTCTCTGTGACCAAAATATCACCATCTTTGAATTGAGAAAGATCAATCGTACTTTTAACAAGACGCACTTTCCCCTGAGCAATCTGATTCCCAACGGAGCGCCCCGTTAAAAGAGGTTGAGGGGTTGGTCCCTCAAATTTAAATTTTTCGAGGCTTTTAAAATCCTTTTGAGATTGAACCGTTTCAGGGCGCGCTTGTACAATAAAAAGCTCACCAGTCCGGCCATCTTTTGCCCACTCAATATCCATTGGCGTAAAGCATTTTTTCTTTTTGGAATAATACTCTTCAATTTCAATGGCCCATTTGGCCAATTGCAAAATATCCTCATCACTTAAGGCAAAGGAATTCTGATCTTTTTTTAAAACCTGTTTATTTTTAACGCCTTTTTTTCCATCGCCTTCATAAATAAGCCTATGCTCTTTACTTCCCAAAACCTTTTGCAAAATAGGCTTGTGTCCTGTTTTAAGGGTTGGCTTAAAGACATAATACTCATCTGGTGTGACACTACCTTGAACGACATTTTCGCCCAACCCATAAGCTGCATTAATTAAAACAGCTTCCTGAAATCCTGTTTCCGTATCAACTGAAAACATCACACCAGAAGCCGCAAGGTCAGAGCGCACCATGGTTTGTATACATAAAGACAGAGAAATAGGCACCCCGTGAAAGCCCTGGTGAAGACGGTAAGAGATCGCGCGATCCGTATAAAGAGAGGCAAAGCATTTCTTGCAGGCATCTAACAGATCCTTATCCCCTTGGATGTTCAAAAAGGTCTCTTGTTGGCCCGCAAAACTTGCATCGGGAAGGTCTTCTGCTGTGGCACTACTTCTCACCGCAACGTCATCTCTGTTGTGATTATCAATTACAAGGGCACCATAGGCTTTGAGAATTTCTGCTTCAAGCGCCATTGGCAAAGCAGCTCCTTGAATTAAGCCTCTGATCTTTTTCCCTTGAGTTTGAAGAGACACTGTATCTTCTGGTTTGATATCCCCAAGCAACGCTTCGATGGTTTTTTCAAGATTGTGAGAAGTTAGGAACTCATCAAAGGCTTTTGTGGTCACGGCAAAACCGTTAGGGATATGCACACCTTTGGGTCTAAGGGCGGAGTAAAGTTCTCCAAGGGAAGCATTTTTTCCACCCACAAGGGAAATGTCTTCTATATAAATATCATCAAACCATTTGATATAAGCCATTTTTTGAAATGTCGCCATTGTCGGTCCTCCCAGCCTAAAAGTCTTTGCAACTCTATATACAGAAACCTCTTCAAAAGAGTCTTTTGCAGAATTCCCTATTGTCTTTTGAGGCTAGCACAATGAAGTACCCTCCGCCATTTTTCTTTGATACACTTGAAAGTATGATAGATCAAAAAAATCCTATACTAACAGCTGCTCAAACAAAGGAATGGGAGAAACTCACCGTCCAACAGGGGTTCGAGACCTTTGAGAGCTTGATGGAAAAAGCGGGAACCGCGGTTACACAAGAAATAATACAAGCCTTTCCAAAAGGAAAAGTCCTTGTTTTATGTGGCCCAGGAAATAATGGCGGCGATGGATATGTCATTGCCCGCAAGCTAAAAGAAGCCAGCTTTGATGTCACCATCGCCGTTGACCTCAGCACCTCACCCAAACTCTCAGCAGAAGCACAACTCAACAAAGACAAATGGACAGGCCCGCTTATCCCCCTCGACCAAGGAGATTTTAACGCCTCTGCTTTAATTGTAGACGCTCTTTTTGGAACAGGTCTCGAACGCCCTTTATCAGGCCTTTATCTTGAAACAGTTCAAAAAATATCAGCGGCAAAAGCTCCTTGCGTTGCGGTGGACATCCCAAGTGGTCTTAATGCAGATACTGGTGAAATTATGGGAAGTGCGGCCTCGGCTCATTTAACAGTGACCTTTGGATCTCTTAAGCGAGGTCACGTTCTTTTACCAGGGGAAAATTATTGCGGCGAGATTAAAGTTGCTGACATTGGCTTTTCTGATCACTCAGCCCTTAAAGAACCTTTCCCCTATGAAAACACCCCAGTCCTGTGGCGGAACTCCCTCCCCGCTCCCAAACCAACGGACCATAAATATACCCGAGGGCATTTGATGGTCATCGCAGGAAAAGATATGACAGGCGCCCCCCGCCTTGCTGCAGAAGCCAGTCGGCGCATCGGTGCTGGCATGACAACTCTTCTTTGCCCTGAAAGTGTAAAAGACCTCTATCAAGTCAGCACTCTTGGAACCTTGGTTAAATCTTACACAACCCTCAAAGACTTTACAGAGACAATCACCCAAAAAACCGTTCATGGCCTTTTAATTGGGCCAGGCCTTCTGCCCAGTGACGACACAAGAGCTCTTGTGGAAATCGCCTTAAAAACTAAGAAAAAGATCGTCCTTGATGCAGGTGCTTTGTCTTGCTTTCAAGATCACAAAGCACGCCTAATGGATTTACTCCATAATACCTGCGTACTTTTACCCCATGACGGAGAATTCCAACGACTCTTTGAGCATTGCGGCACTAAAATAGAAACGACCCTCAAAGCTGCCAAAGACTCTCAAGCGACCCTCTTATTAAAGGGGGCTGATACAGTCATAGCGGCTCCCGATGGCACGTGTTATATCAATACAAACGCGCCCGCAACTCTTGCCACAGCTGGGACGGGAGATGTGTTGGCAGGTCTTGTGGGTGGATTGATAGTCCAAGGAAACGCGCCCCTCGTTAGCACGGCGGCAGCAACTTGGATACACGCAGAATCGGCCCACTTATTTGGGCGAGGCCTCATCG
>DOCA01000185.1:0-128 GCA_003503995.1 Holosporales bacterium | reverse complement strand
AGAAATCCCCCTCGTCTTACAAGACCTATAAAAATTTTTGGGGCTGACACCTAACATTTAGATTGTTAGGTGTCAGCCCCTAAGTTTAAAAATCCTACAAAAATTCTTCTTATTTAATGACTATAGTG
>DOCA01000125.1 GCA_003503995.1 Holosporales bacterium | reverse complement strand
ATTTTTCTTGCCAATGTTCCGGCCTCCTTAAATTATAATTTTTTGTTTGATCCTTCTTTCATAAAACAAATTAATTCTTATCCTTTGGCGGATTCGGATCATTTCCATGACTGTCAGATTGAGATATTTGACCGTCACGGTTATGAATGCGAAACTCTGTGCCTTGGTTCCTGCTGACTTCCCGGCCCCAGTCAACCGCATCTGATTTTCGGTCAAAATGCTTGCTGGCACGATTAGCACCACCTCTCTTAACATTCCATCCGCCGTCAGGATCGGGTACAACATGGTGTGTCTCTGGTCCTTTTTTACTCATTTACGTTCTCCTGTTGAAAAGATTTTGAGTTCATGTACTCTATACGTATATAATATAAACAACTATACGGAAACGTCAAGAGGGAGATTTTTAATGGAGTCAAAAAACATATTTCAAGAAAGATTAGTAGAGGCCAGAAAAAAGCGCGGGCTAAGTCAAGATGAATTGGCTAACAAGACAAAACTACAAGCTTCTGCTATTTCGCATTTTGAAACCGGAAGTCGAAAACCCTCATTCGATAATCTTAAGAGGCTTGCCGATGCTCTGGAGATTACATCGGATTACCTGCTTGGAAGGACAAATGACCCAAGTGGTATTATAGAGAATGATCCTATCTATCGAGATTTTGAAAACCTGACAGCGAAAGACCGAGATACTGCCAGAGATTTTATGAAGACCTTGGTAAAACGAAGTAAAAAAAAGGAAGGGACGTAAGTAATGTCAAATCCCTTTGGGAAATCAAATGCCAGGCATCAATCAGAACTTCTCTTGCGCGAACTAGGAATTAACAGCTTGCCTGTTTGTCCATTTCTTATAGCCGACAAACTAGATATAGAGGTCAAGCAACTGCCTTCAAACAATAAGGGTGTTTCGGGAATGCTGCTTCGGTATGACAGTCAATTTGGAATACTTTATGCGACATATCTTGAAAATCCTGGCTTTGAAAGATTCTCGATTAGCCATGAAATTGGTCACTATTCTTTGCCCGGTCACCCGGACATTATTTTGGTTGATGGTATTCATCAATCACGCGCCGGGTTTATTTCCTACGATAAATATGAGATGGAGGCAGACTATTTCGCAGCGAATCTTTTGATGCCGACATTTCTTTTTGAGACTGCCCTGGATAAAGCTGGTGTGGGCCTGGATGCTATTGAAAAGCTTGCTGCTCAATGCAATACATCACTAACAGCTACTGCTATCAGATATGCCCAGCATGCCCCGGAGGCTGTGGCTATCATTATCAGCACAAATGATCTAATTGATTATTGTTTTATGTCCGACACTCTAAAAGAATTTAGGGGGCTTGATTGGTTGCGGAAAGGCGCTCCGGTTCCTGGATATACTTTCACTCATAATTTTAATAAGAAGGCTTCAAATGTTTCTGATGGAGTACGAAAAGACGGAGATACAAACTTGCAACACTGGTTCGGCGGCGATCACGAAATCGAGATGCTAGAGGAAATTATTGGATTAGGAAGCTACGGAAAGACTTTGACTGTTCTCTCTACATCTGACCTACCTACAATAGAGGATTTAGATGAAGAAGAAGCCCTGATGGAATCCTGGACGCCTCGGTTTAAGCGATAACATGTCTTAATTTTATACATCATATCACGAGATCGGGAACTTTACTCGGGCTTTAAGGTTTGAGATTTGGATCGATCAGGGTGTTGGTGTTTAACAGGTTTCGAGTTTGACAAGATGTCATTTAAGTTTTCTTGCAGATCCCGCTTTTTTTGCTGTGATCTGCTTTTCTTCATAGAATTTTTATCGACTGTTACTTTTTGGGGTGCTTCCTCTTTTTTCGCTGGCGTTGTTAAATCCAATGCATTGTCTTCTATAAGTTTTAAAGCAATTTGGCTTCTACCTTTTTTGGTGCGCTGATTTGTCCGGGCCATTCTCAAGTATTTTTGTTCCAATGAGCGCAGCTCCCTTTTTTCAATGAGATCGAGCGCCCGCCCTTCCCTTTTAAGCTCTTCTTTTTCATTCTTATGGCGCGTAATTAGATTTTCATGCTCGATCTTGTGTCGGTCTTCCACGGATATATTTTGTAGCCTGTGAGAGTGCAAGATAATCGAGCACAACGCCGGAACCTTATGAATCAGCGCATAGACTTTGCCTTTGATGCGGCTGAAATAATTCTTCCCTTCAGAGAATTGCGCCGCATGAAGCGTAAAGCGTTCTGTGCGGTGGACCAGCTCAAGATCATAATATTTCTGGTTCAATTTATTACGGCGCTCTAGCTGAATGGCTTCAAGCTCATTGATCTCTTTTAGTTTTTCTTCATTAAAGACATTTTTTAGGCTCTTTTCAGATTTTTTAACTTCCTGGCGAATTTGTTTTTGAATTTCCGATGCTGCCGGTAACTCACTCGGATTGAGCACTGCAAAAAGTGTCTTCAGATTTTTGGGTTTTACGCCATCAATTTGTCGCGACAGGCTATGGACTTCTCCGTAAGGATCAATGATGACAAAGGAGCGCTTATCTCCCTTGGCCAGGGTGTATCCATGATCCTCTAATGCCTGCTTAAATTCGGGTGCGCAGGATGAATGGTTATAAAGGGCTGTGATTTGTGTCTTTCGCTGATTTGGCGTGATGCCGGTTTGTTCTGCTTGGGCTTTTTCCGCAAAATTCATGCTCATTTTTTTGTATTTTATATCATAGGGCCGGTCTTCTTTCAGTCCGGGCGGCAGCCGCAGATTATACTGATGTGCCAGCTCTCTAGCGAGGGTACGGAGCTTTAAATGGTCATGGCTGATATGGATGGCTTTCATATTTTCAGCCCGAATACGAGACCAGATGACATGGGCATGCTCACGTCCATTTTTGATGTGAAATACGACCGTGCGGGGCTGATCCAATAAACCGAGCCGCTTTTCAATGTGGTTTATCGCTTCAAAATACTGTTTTCTTGTGATCGGGTCTGAGGGGTTAATACTTAAGGAGTAGAAGGGTTTTGTGCATTTGGTGCCGGAAGCCACGGCTTCATATTCGCTGAAAGCGCCGTGGAGATCGTTTGAGATCGTGCCTCTGACCTCAGCGATGTCAACGATCTCATTATCATATTTGTTGGATAAGTGGCTGGCCAGGTCTGTGCCGTTGGCACGCGAGCTGCCCTTTAAGATCATTGTTTTCGTCCTAGTTCATCAAAGCATAATGTCTTGATGTCGGCCAGATCACGCATGGCCGCAGCCAGGATGGGATCGTCTGGCGGGATATTTCTTTTTTGGCAATAATCGCGCAGGGACTGAGCAATCTGTCCTAACAGGCCAATGATTTGCGCGGCATCTCTTTGGGAACGGGGCGGGGGTCTTGTGGTCTTGTTTTTTTCTTTACCAAACAGGAGATGGCAAATATAGGCGGAGAGACTCAAACCGGCTTTTTCAGCCTTGATCGAAGCAAGGATATATTCTTCCTCGTCACAACGCGCAATGAGATGTTTATTCTTCTTGCGCTTATTTGAGCCGCTCTGCGCCATCGTCAGTAGTACTCTTTTCGTCAGTTTACTCTTTGGCTTTTATGCATCGATATTGTTGATGCATTGCCGCTTTGCGGGCGGCAGATAAGCCGGGATTGACAACGGGGTGGCATTTGAACCCCTTGTCCAAGATGGCGCGGTATAACCGCGCACATCTTGTATCTATCCATGTCTTTAGCTTATGACAAAAGGTTTAATAACACGTTAAAGTTGTAGGACGTGACAATATGTAATCAGTAATTGATTATGTCTTGTGTGAGAGGGGGTATCGTTTTAATTGTGCAGTGCAAAAAATTCGCGTGGTTTTCTTTTTGAAAACACACGCGGGCAGGGGCCAGGCGTGTGTTTTGTCCGGCCCTACCCTTAACTGTAATTTTTGGATTTTAGGAAAAATAACAAAACCTATTTATCATGGTGGTTGTTATTTGGGTTTTGGATGAAGTAGCGTATTTTCGGTTTTTTTGATTTATCGTTTTAGAGAAAATTCAAATAGCTGCTTATTCCAATGAGAGGAAGTTAGACATTGCTTTGAATGACATTATTTTTCTAGCTGAAAGCTTTTAATAGTTTTTGCAGTTATAAACAGCACATAGAAAACCTACTACTGGTAACAATATATATATTATTATTACTATAGGTAATGCGCGATGTTTTCACCCTGGATTTGGAGAATTGTGCGACCTTTTCACCATTGTTTGTTGCGCTGAAAAACTTCACAAATTGCTTGAAGCTTTATTAAAGCGATTTCTTCAAAAGCGACCAAAAACACTACTTTATCACGGTATTTAGTGCAAAACACTTCACAGTGGATTCAGAAAGAGGGCTGAAATGGAAGAGTTTTTGCGTGGTTGTCGATCTGCGACCTTTGCACCGTTGATAACTAGTCAAAAACAAAGGCTTATCAACAGTTTTAGTGCGACCTTTTCACCATCAATTGAGAGCCAATAGGTGCGACCTTTTCACCACCGGGCAGGGATCAGACAAAGTGCGACCTTTTCACCATCGGATGGTGAGGAGATATTGAGTCGTAGCAGTTGGTTAGGAAAGTGTCTCGCCCTACCCTTTGGGTAAAATCGCAGGCTTGCTGGGCAGTATTTTGACACCTTTACGGTTTGACTGATTGACTTCCTCGATGCGCAATCCTGGATAGACAGTTGATACTTTAATAAGAGCTTCTTTAGCCTTGGTTTTAAAGTCTCGCGCTCTGCCAAGTTCGCAACCTAGCTGGTTGCGGAGCGTATTCCAGCCAATAAAGGCGGGCTTATTCTTCTGTGTTACCACATAGCTGCGGTAAACGAGCCAGGCATATAAATCCAAGGCGAGTGGGGAGCGTTTCAATGCTCTAATGCTCTCCATATTTAAAGGGACGGGGCTGGCCGTGATGCTTTCAAAAAAACCCTCACTTAGTTCGATCCAGCTATCAAACAGCATTTCCTGGTTCATATCAGCCGGATCAAACCAGAGTTGGCCCTTTGGAGCTACATTCATATCAAGCCAACTTGTTTGGGCATCCGTTGAATATTCAAAGGATATAGAGGCTTTAAACAGCCTTTCCATCTGATTTTTAAGCCCGGCAGCATTGCTTCTTTTGCCGCCGCCTGTCGAGGTACTCAGGCCGATGGTGCCCATAAAATCTTTAAGGCTTGCGCCCAGCTCTAAGCGTTTATTGCCGGTGCGAACAGCTTCGGTTGTGATCCAGAATAATAATAGGCGCGGTATGGAGCCGTATGGATAGCCCACGCTTATTCTTTCTTTGGTTTCAGGATCGGTTTTAAAGGCGGGTCTTATCGATAAAGTGAGATCTCCATTCGTGCGGAACCATTCGGGCGGGTTGCCCGGAGGATTTCTGTGCGGCAATGTTGCTTGTATGAGCTGGCGTGCGAGAAAGGCGATCTCGCGCTCATCATCCGGTGTTTGAGAAATCGTGATCGCATGCTCGATCAGTTGCAACTGGCTCTTACTTAAGTTTATTTTGCTCAAAGGGGCGTTTCCTTGGGCAGTTTTTTATCCA
>DOCA01000052.1:8247-15605 GCA_003503995.1 Holosporales bacterium | reverse complement strand
GTGCAAAGATAATTTACTATATAAGGGATAGTCGTCGAGAGCCCTTTCCTAGACTAGAACCTTTTTGAAAGGACTAAAGAAGGCCTCTAAAGCTATAATCTGTGTTGTTTTTGCAAAGCGCCCTGCAAAAGCAACACTTATCTTTTCTTTAAAAAAATCATATACTTCAAAAGAATTGTAAAGAGAGTGCTTATATACTTGGACTTACGTTCTCTTTGCACCCCGTTTTATTCCTGTTTTGCGGGGTGCAAAACCCAACTTGCCTGGATGATGATTATTCTTTTGAACAAATCTCTCCAGGCCTTTTTTTGTGAAAAATCTAACGACAGAACAAGCAGAGTTCGCTTTGGAATTGAAGCATAGAAAGCTCGCCATTTTTAAAGCGCTTCTCAAGGCGCAATAAGTGGCGCAATCCATGGGCAGCAAGCTTTAAATTCCACAGGCTCTCTGAACGTTGAAACAATGGTTTTGTATTGAAAAAAAGCGGCGTTTTCATGGCTGAAACAGCTTGGGCAAAGGATGTTGCAAACTGTCGATGACTCATGAACTCACAAAACGTAATCATTTGACGAATGAGGGAGCGCAAAATCAAATAGGGTTCTTCTTCTAAAAGAGAGACATCTCCGTGGCGCAAAACTTTCTCTTTACTACGCTCCACAAACCCTTCGATCAATTGGTCCACATCTAATTTCACAGACCCATTCATCAGCTGCTTTAGATCTTGGGATTCAATAGTGCCGTTGGTCTTTAAATAAAGTTCAAGCTTTTCCATATCTGTCATCAAAGACAACGGAGATCCGCTATAGGTTTCCAAAAGAATATCAATATGTTCAGAAGGGAGTGTCAAGTCACGCTGTTTTAGAGCTGATAAGATTACATCCTTCAACAAGGGCAAGGAAACATCATAAGATGGGACGGCACCGACAGTTTTTGCCGTTTGAAAAAAGGTGACCATCTTGATTTTTGAGCCTAAGTTTAGACCCACAAGAATTAACTTTTGGGAGTCATCCAGAGATGTCAAGACTTTCTCAAGAAGAGGGAAATCACGCCCTGTTACTTTACGGCAAATAGTGACGGTTTTTTGATTGGGGGCATCAAAAAGACCCAGCTCATTAGCAAAATTAATATCGTCAAGACTTGAAACTGTTTCAACAATAGCACCATCTTGTTTAAACTTCTGCACAATGAGATCAAGATGAAACTGCAACGCTCCTTCATTATTGCCATACAGCAACAGAGCCTGTTGAGCCTCATAAGCTTTGCTATTAAGGTAATTGTTGAGATTTGGAATACGCATGATTAACGCCTCCTTGATCTATTGTTGAGCCTCCTCGGGCCACTTTCTGTAATAAGTCGCTAACATTATTTGCATATCTTCGGCAATCAGTAACAATGTTCGCTTTTTCGCATCTGTTTCGGAAATCGTACTAGCATATCCAAATTCTGCCGTTGCATCTCCCAAAGAGAAAGAGGCTGTACGCTTAATGATATCCGTATATAAGATCTTTTTGTTATCTTTATCTCGCAAAATCAACTTTGCCGTTGCCACCATATTAAATCGTTGAGTCGTCCCGTCTTTACGAACAGAAATAGACTGCTTGTCCAAAGAAACACTCACTTGTAAATGAGCTTGAGGATCCATCGGCTCGCCTGAAGGATTAAGCTTGTCCAGCAAATGATTATGAAGAATCTGACCTTCACGTTTTGGTAAGGAAGCAATTTTAATCCCTGCCAAAGCACGTTCAACACCTAGCTCTTCACCACTGGAAGTGGTTTTGGGACCATAAAGGGGTTCAAAGCCACAACCTCCCACAAGAAGAAGGGGCAACACAACGAGGGCAAGGGCTATACCCCCCCTCAAAGAAGATTTAGGAACAAACAATATTCACTACCTTTCCGGGAATCACAATGACTTTACGCACTGTTTGTCCGTCAATAAAACGTTTAATATTTTCATGACCGAGGGCCTGAGCCTCAATCTCTTCCTTGGGCAGGCCAACAGCAATCTCAATGGTGCCACGTAATTTGCCATTCACCTGAATAGCTTGGGTCACCGTGTCATCCACCAACAAAGAAGCGTCCGCTTGAGGCCAAGTCGCCTCAACAAGGGCCGTTCCATGGCCCAATTGTTGCCATAGTTCTTCGGCCAAATGAGGCACAACAGGATTGAGCAATACGATCAGCGTTTCTAAGGCTTCTCGCAAAATGCTTTTATCTATAGTAACGCCTTCCTCAACTTTAGCAATCTCATTACTAAAGGCTCTTAGGGTTGAGATATACGTATTCAACGCAATAGCATCGAGGTGGCGAGTCGCTTGGTCTATGGTTTTATGGGTCAAGCGCCGCAATGCCAGTTCTTCCTTAGAAAAGTCCGAAGGCATTTTAGAACGGTTAGTATCTTTGACTAAAGGAACCAAAGATTGAGCCAAACGCCAAATACGAGCAAGATATTTCCAAACGCCTTGCACACCACTTTGAGACCACTCTAAATCACGCTCTGGGGGACTATCAGAAATCACGAATAAGCGAGCCGTATCCACACCATATTCATCGATAATTTCTTGCGGCTGAACAACATTTTTCTTGGATTTACTCATCTTTTCAGAGCGACCTAACTTAACAGCAGACCCATCACTTAAACGATAAGGTTTTTCATCCTTATAACCGACCTCTTCGGGATAAATCCATTTACCATCACTACCTTTATAGGTTTCGTGACATACCATCCCTTGAGTCAAAAGAGCTTTAAAGGGCTCTTCAACATCATGGTATCCACACTTTTTAAGGGCTCGGGTAAAAAAGCGCGCATAAAGCAAATGTAAAACCGCATGCTCTATACCGCCAATATATTGATCAACGGGCAACCAGCGATTCACAGCATCTTTCTCAAAAGCTTTGTCTTTAGGCTGAGAAACAAAACGTTGAAAATACCAAGAGGATTCAAAAAATGTATCCAGAGTATCCGTTTCTCGCTCTGCTTTTCCGCCACACTTTGGACAGGTTGTGTGTTTCCAAGTGGGGTGATGATCCAGCGGATTTCCAGGTTTGTCGAAAGTCACATCGTCAGGTAAAACAACAGGCAAATCAGTCTCTTTAACCGGAACCGTCCCACAGCTTTCACAATTAATAAAAGGAATGGGGCAGCCCCAATACCGTTGACGAGACACACCCCAATCCCGCAAGCGATAGGTTGTGGCCGTCTTGCCAAGGTTATTTTCTTCAAGACATTCTAATGCTTTTTCCTTGGCATCTTCAGAGCTCAGACCATCTAAAAAGCGAGAATTAAAAATAACGCCATCGCCCGTATAGGCCTCATTAGCAACATCAAAATCATCTCCCGCATCCCGAGGTCGCACAACGGTGTGCACAGGCAAGTCGTACTTTCGAGCAAAATCAAGGTCACGTTGATCATGGGCAGGGCAAGCAAAAACAACACCTGTGCCGTATTCCATCAACACAAAGTTCGCCACATAAACGGGTAGCTTTAACGTCTCCTCAAGGGGATGAGTGACAAAAAGGCCTGTATTAAAACCCTTCTTCTCGGCTTTCTCAAGGGCTTCTTCGCTAGTGGCCGTTTTATTACAGTCTTGAATAAAAGCAGACAACTCAGCGTTATCTTTTGCAAGTTCTTCCGCCAAAGGATGGTTAGCAGAAACACCAATAAACGAAGCACCAAAAAGGGTATCAGGGCGTGTTGTAAAAACCTCTAGGGATTCATCACGACCAACAAGCGGGAATTTAATATAAGCCCCAAGGGACTTCCCAATCCAGTTGCGCTGCATGGTCACAACTTTTTCTGGCCAGTCTTTTAAGGTATCAAGGCCAGCTAACAAGTCGTCAGCAAACTCGGTAATCTTTAAATACCACTGCGTCATTTTGCGGCGTTCAACGGTCGCCCCAGAGCGCCACCCCTTTCCATCAACTACTTGCTCATTAGCGAGAACAGTATTATCAATGGGGTCCCAGTTAACGTGGCTTTCTTTTTGGTAAAGCAAGCCTTGCTCATGAAAATTCAAAAGAATTTTTTGTTCTTTCGCATAATAATCTTCATCACAACTGGCAAACTCACGGGACCAATCGATGGCTAGCCCAAGTTGCTTAAATTCAGCACGCATGCTGGCGATATTATCATAGGTCCATTTTGCAGGATGTATCTTATTCTCAATGGCAGCGTTCTCCGCTGGCATACCAAAAGCATCCCACCCCATGGGGTGAAGGACTTCAAAACCCTTGGCTCTTTTATAACGCGCGATAACATCTCCGATAACATAGTTTCGCACATGACCCATGTGCAACCTCCCAGAAGGAAACGGGAACATTTCTAAAACATAGTAAGGCTCTTTTGGGCCCTGTACAGCTTCTGACCCTAAGGGGAGCTCAAAACACTTTGAGTTCGTCCAATGGTTGCGCCATTTTTCTTCTGTTGCTCTGAAATTATATCGCTCGTCGGTTGTCATAATGTATTACTTTTCTTTATCTTCTTATCTTTATGATTCCCCCTTCTTTTCAAAAGGAGGGCGTCGGCTAGCTTGACGCAACCTTTAATTGCCGTGCTCTTGTCAAGATCGCATCTTCAATTTCACGCTTTGTGGCAGGATTCACCCCTGCATTCACCCAGCGGCCTTTTTGATACTCTTGGCGGAAAATAGAGATACTCAAACCATCGGCACGTAGCACACGATCTAAAATCCGCACATCCACTTTCACCCGCTCATTGGGAGAATCCTTTGGCACATACCACTCTGTTGAAATCACGCCACCAAAAGGATCAACGGACTTTAAAGGCATAAAGGACAACGTATCCAAAGAGGCCTTCCATAAATAGGAATTCACCCCAATACCAACATCAGGCTTTTTAGCACTATTATCGCCGCCAAAAAGCAAAGTATCTTCTCCAAAGAACTTACCATATCCTTGATACTTGCGCTCTCTTTTTGTGACGATTTCATCCTCTTCTGCCTCGGGCATATTTGCACAACTTGTTAGAAAAGCTGCCATAGATCCCAATAGAAATAGGTTTAAGAATAGATTTTTACGCATCTTGCTCACTCTTTCATTAAATAGATATAATTTTTGTGACTTTATTTGTATGAAACACTTTGATCAAAAGATCAAGAAAAATGGGATCATTGTTGTTCAAGACAACAAAAAAAGGCGCTTCCACAGAAGCGCCTTTTCATAATGACTTTTTAATTAAAGAAACTTAGTCCCTAGAAAAAGCGTCCTTATCCCCTTGGACAAAAGCAAGACACCTTGTAAAAATACCTTGGCACTTAAGCAAGAAGAGCTCTAGCTTTGCGAGCTCAGCCTCTGACAAGATAGAGTCTTCATGCAAAGGCACATGCTTTTTGTGCGTTTCTAGTTTCGAGCGAAGCTCTGTTAATTTCACTTCTTCCTTTTGCAATTGCTCAGGACTCAAGCGGGAAATTTTATAAAGCTTAATGACTTTTTCCTGCAGCTCAACTTCTTTCAAAAGTTTTTCCGTACCATCATCATATTCTTCTTGAGATGTTGGGATCTTAAATCCTTGCTTACGGGCTTTGGCTTGTTGCTTTAAGCGCAAGCTCGTTGCATAGTTCATCCAAGACTGCAACGTCTCTGCAACTTCTTCATTAAAGAAACCACGCTCTCCAAGAATACCGGCAATGTTGTATGTGCGTTGCTCTCCAAGGTTAAAATAGAAACCAAGATTCGTAAGCAATTGCTCTGGAAAACGATAAAACTCACGCTTTAAATCAATTTCACTGTCAATCACACCAGAAACAATGGGATTCTTTTCATTAACAAGAGCACTCGTTACATCACCCATAAGATTATTCACAGCTAAATGTTCCCGCACAGAAGTATACAATGAATGAGGCACCTCAACAGAACGACTTAGGATCTTTTCGCGACGATTCATGTACTCGTTAAAAATTCTATCACTTCCATAAATTGACACAATGTTACGCACAAGTTCCCGTGTATTTTTAATACCGTTCAATTCACGCGCATTAAAAGGCCTCACAATGTCTCTAACATAGTGTTGCACTTCCTCAGAAATTTCATGGCGAGGACGCCCCTTATTGGCAGGATCACGCAAAGCTTTAGACAGTTCTTTTTTGAAACGTCGTTGTTCTGCTTGACGATTTTTCCTTATGGCCTTTCGTGTTTCATGCTGTGTTTTTCCTTCCACGCCCCAGTTGTGGTTCGCATCGGAATAAAGAGCCATTTGTTCTGGCGTCGTCAAGAAAATGCGGCTGCCTTCATAGGGAAGTTGCATATGCTCTCCATAAGTACGATTTGCCAAGGCATCGCTTAAAAGGTTACGGGCTTGTTGAGGGCTTGCATAACGTGCAAACCAATGCATATGCATAGGGGCATTATCAGCCTCATCAATGCGTAATCCCTTTCCACCTACATCAGGATGCTCTCCTAATAGAAAGAGCTCATCGGAAAGGCGTTACGTTAGTTTTGTAAAGTACTTGCGTGCTTTTACCGTGTTATGCTTCATCAAAATACCAATCTCAAGATCCGTATAAAAACCAGACTCACTGCGAGGCATTGACCCCAAGCTAAAGAGGCTAAATTCACAGGGAGCTGGTCCCATTTTTTCAATAAGACGGGCAACACGCTTTTGAACATAAGCAATCGTATCGCTTGTGACGTCTTTTGCCAAAGCTGTATAATCTGAAGACTCATCTTCTTGTAGCTCGGCAAAGCGTTTCATATGACGCTCACGTAATTCGTGGAGTTCAGAGCGATTTTCTGAGGCTTGCTTAAACAAGTTAGAAACACCTTTGAATTTTTCTCCCCAGTCTTTTGTGCGTACTTTGAGGCCAGTTTCTTTTTCTGATTCTGTTGGCAATGTGCCTTCTTGCAGAGCCAACTCTTAAGCAAGCTCAGCATCATACTGGCTTTGAAGGTGACGGGCTAAAAGCTCATCACCTTTGATTTGTGCATTCTTTACGGCAAAATCCTCTAGGGCTACTTCGTGAAGAGCAATACCATCTTGTTCCGCTAAAGAACGTGCAAATTCAGCATCATATTGACTTTGAAGGTGGCGCGCTAAAAGCTCGTCATCTTTGATTTGCTCATTCTTTGCTGCAAAACCATTCAAGGCTTCTCTTTGGTTTTCCATAAAGATGTTGAAATCTCTTTGAATTTTAAAAGCTGTTACAATATTAGCGATCTGCCTATCCATAAGAGCGGTATCATTAAAGCCAAACATTTCCTTTGGCAAAGTCATTGACGGAGCATTTTGTACAGCAACGCCACCATAATAATTGTTTGTTGCCGAAGCTTCCCCAGTCATTGAAGAGCTAATTGCTGTTGTTCCCAACAAAAATGCAAGTAATGTATTTTTCATAATAGTAATT
>DOCA01000052.1:0-8074 GCA_003503995.1 Holosporales bacterium | reverse complement strand
CCCTATTTTCAAAACCGATAAACTTGCTTTTGTTTTAAAAAAGCCTTACAAACGATGTAAATGTAAAAAGTTGAGTAAATGACTTATCTTGTTGTAAAATTTGGTGGTACCTCCGTTGGCAGCATTGAGCATATCAAAGCGGCAGCGTCACGCATTGCTGGTCTCAAGTCACAGGGTAATAAGATTGTTGTCGTTGTCTCGGCCATGGCAGGGGAAACCAACCGCCTTGCCGATCTCACAAAAGTCTTTAAAACAAAGAACCCAAAAGCTTATGACACCGTTGTGAGCACTGGTGAACAAGTGACAACAGGCTTGATGGTCATGGCCCTTCAAGAACAAGACATTACGGCCCAATCCCTTCAAGGATGGCAGGTCCCCCTCATGACATCTTCAGATTTTTCAAAAGCTCGCTTTGAGGGCATCCCTGTTCAAAATCTTAAAACTCTTTTGGATCAAGACATTATTCCTGTGATCCCTGGATTTCAAGGTGTGACAAAAGAAGGCGAAATCACAACTCTTGGACGAGGCGGATCCGATGTCACAGCCGTCGTCCTAGCCGCGGCCCTTGAGGCCAAAGCCTGCCATTTATACAAAGATGTTCCTGGTATTTTAACCAGCGACCCAGCCCTTGTTGAGAATCCGAAAATCCTCGACCACCTTGGTATTGAAGAGATGTTTGAAATGTCCTCTCAAGGCGCCAAAGTCATTCACCCCAGAGCCATTGAGGCTGCCCTTGTCCATCAGGTTAACTTAAAAGTTCTCCCGACCTTTGATGAGGGACAAGGAACAACTATCGCCTCCGATACGGAATCTCTTTGCACAAAACCCCTCGAGTCACAAACCATTACGGGCATTGTGTGCAACACAGGAGAGGTGCGCATTTGCCTTCAAAACATACCCATAAGCCCTGGCGCTACAATCTGTCTCTTTGATGCTTTTGCAAAGGCAAATATTAGCCTCGACATGATCCTTCAAGGAGGTGGTGTCACGTCTGATAGCCCTACCCAAAACCTGACCTTTACGGTTCCAGAGAGTGACCAAAAAGAAACTATTAGCCTTACTAAATCCTTACAAAAGACCGTTGGCTTTACTCACATGGATGTTCATCCCCGCATTGCCAAGGTATCTCTTGTGGGTGCCGGCCTTAGAGGACATGCAAACGTCGCTCATATTCTTCATAAAACATTAGCTGATTTAGGCATTTCCCTTTACGGCATGACTACAACAGAACTCAAAATGAGCGTTCTTGTCTCCAATGAATATGCCACCCAATTGGTCAGTGCTCTCCACGATAATTTTAACTTAACCAATCCACAACAAAAACGAAAAGAAGGTAAAGATGCAACAGGCTCAACATTATCTGCATAATCTCTGGCAAAAAGGATGTGACTTCCTTGGCGTAAAGCACGCGATTCTAGGCGGTGCCATGACATGGGTTTCCGAACGAAATCTTGTGGCAGCTATTTCCAATGCCGGTGGATTTGGTGTTATTGCTTGTGGAGCAATGACCCCTGAAATTTTAACCCAAGAAATTAAAGAAACAGCAAAACTTACCGATAAACCTTTCGGTGTCAACCTTATTACCCTTCACCCCAAACTGGATGACCTTGTTCAAACGTGCATCCAAGAAAAGGTGAGTCATGTCGTTTTGGCCGGTGGTGTCCCCTCAAAACACACCATTACAACCCTTAAAGAAGCCGGCATTAAGGTGATCTGCTTTGCCCCGGCCCTTGCTCTTGCAAAACGCATGATCAATTTCGGCGCCGACGCTCTTGTCATTGAGGGTAATGAGGCAGGCGGGCATATTGGCCCCGTGTCAACGTCTGTGCTGGCACAAGAAATTCTCCCCCACATTACGAGCGTTCCTATTTTTATAGCAGGCGGCATTGGGCGTGGGGAATCTATGGTATCTTATCTTGAGATGGGAGCTTCTGGTTGTCAATTAGGCACCCGATTTGTTTGTGCAAATGAGTGCCAAGCTCATCCCAATTTCAAAAAAGCCTTTATCAAAAGCGCCTCTCGAAATGCCATTGTCTCTTCACAAATTGACCCCCGTTTCCCCGTGATTCCTGTGCGTGCTATTGATAATAAAGGCACTCAGGACTTCATGGCTTTTCAACGAGAAATGATTAATAAGGTCGACCAGGGCGATATTGCTCTTGATGCAGCCCAACTTGAAATTGAACACTATTGGGCAGGGTCTTTACGAAAAGCTGTTGTCGAAGGCGATATTGACCACGGCTCTCTTATGGCAGGTCAAAGTGTTGGCCTTGTTAAAGCCGAGCAAAGCACACAAGAAATTATTGATGAACTCGTTGCCCAAGCTGCTGACGCCATTAATGTGAGGTTACAAAAAGCCTCCTGAAAGAGGCGATAGGATAGATATTGGCACAAAACAGGAAACTTAAATCTAAGAAAAAATTGCCACGCTCTGAGGGGGTAACCCTTTTACGACGCGTGCGTGAGGTCATGGCAGGAGAAGCCACAGACCCTCAAGAGCGTTTGGATAAAATCTCTTTCATTCTTTTGGGAGAACTCAAAGCTGATGCGTGCTCTATTTATATGGTGCGCCCAGGCAATATTCTCGAACTTGCGGCCACAAGTGGTCTAAATAAAGTTGCCGTTGGTGTAACACGTCTTACCGTTGGTGAAGGTGTTGTGGGTCATGTAGTTTCTGAGAAAAGACCCATCAGCCTATCTTGTATCGCCCAACATCCCAAATTTATTTTACGTCCCGAAACTGGTGAACAGCATATCCAAGGCGGTGTAGCAGCCGTACCTTTGCTGCGTGACAATGAAGTTTTAGGGGCTCTGTCTATCCAAGCTACCCGAAAGAAACGCTTTTCAGCAGATACTCTAGAAGTCCTCGAAATCGTTTCTATGCTTATCACTGATCTTGTTTTATCTCTTACAAAGCAAGATTCAGAGGGTATCGAGCGTGATATTCCAACGTCCAAAATCCTGCAAGGTATCCCCTTGAATATCGGTCTTGCAGAAGGCACAGCTGTTATTCACGCTCAAAAAGTTGATATCCCCTTGGTAATGTCTGATAACAGCCAAGAAGAACAAGAACGTTTTGAAAAAGCTTTGCTCTCTATGAATAAAGCTCTTGAGACTCTTTTTGATGAAACGCAGCAGCAAGACGCAAATTCAAAAGACCAACAAAGCATTCTTGAAACCTTCCAAATGTTTGCAAAAGATCAAGGGTGGCTCAGTAAAATTCGCAAAGCCATCATCGGTGGTTATACAGCAGAAGCTGCAGCACAAAAAGCTCTCAACGACATTCGCTCTCGCCTTTATGCCTCCAACGATTTTTATATGAGAGAGCGACTCTGGGACTTCGAAGATCTCACCTATCGCCTCATTCAACATTTGCAAGGAAAAAGCTCAAAGGAGCATCTTAAAAATCTCAATGGTATTGTGGTTGTTGCCAAATCCTTAGGGCCAGCGGAACTTTTAGAATACCAAAAATATAATGTTCGTGCCGTTTTACTCGAGGAAGGGGTGCAAACAGCCCACGTCGCGATCCTGGCGCGCTCTCTTGATATTCCGATCATTGGGCGTATTCCTGATGTGACAACACGTATTTTTACGCAAGATACCATCCTTGTGGATGGCAAGGCTGGCACTGCTATTGTGCGACCGAACAGTCTTGATGAACAAGACTTTTGGGACCAAAAAGCTAAACAAGAAATCATTCAAAAAGCAGCTAATGCCGTTTTACCTTTTCCCCCTATTACCGTTGATGGCGTCAGGATTTCTTTAAATCTAAATGCAGGACTCATTGGAGACCTCGATCAACTTCAAGAAACAGGCGCCGATGGTGTCGGCCTTTATCGCACGGAAATTCCCTTTATGATGCAAAAAGAATTTCCCGATGTGACCTATCAAAACAATCTCTATAGCGAACTCTACACGCGGGTCCAGGACAAGCCTCTTGTGTTTCGCACCCTTGATATTGGTGGGGACAAAGTCCTTCCCTATTTTAACCGCCTCAATGAAGAAAACCCCATGTTGGGGTGGCGTGCCATTCGTATTGGCCTTGATCGCCCCATGCTCTTGCGCAAACAAGTACGCGCCATGATTGGTGCTGCCAAAGGCAATCAACTTCATATTATGTTCCCTATGATTTCAGCAGTTTCCGAATTTCTGGAAGCAAAATCTCTTGTTCAAAAAGAACTTGCCCGAGAAGAAACTCTGGGGCATCTAACCCCCTTAGAAGTTAAATATGGCGCCATGATCGAGGTTCCCTCTCTTGTGTGGCGCTTAGATCAACTTCTCCCCCACACGGACTTTATTTCCATCGGCACCAACGATCTATTTCAATTTTTCTTTGCCGTTGATCGGGGAAATCCTTATGTTGCTCAACATTTTGACACGCTATCTCCTGCTTTTTTGTCTCTCCTAAAGGAAATCAAAACAAAGGCTGACAAACACCGTTGCCCTCTTTCTATTTGTGGAGAAATGGCTAGCCGCCCCCTTGAAGCCCTTGCCCTTCTTGGCCTAGGCTATCGCTCTTTATCCATGGGTGCTGCTGCCATTGGCGCCTCTAAAATGATGATTCGCACAGCCAACATAAGGCTTGTTGAGGATTTCCTATCAACGCTTTTGCCCCTAAATACTCCAAGTGTTCGGAATGCGTTAATCTCTTTTGCAAAAGATAATCAAATTAAAATATAATATACTTTCCCTATTTATAGGGTATGCTATTCTTAAGAAAGAATTTTTTACAAAAGAGGCACCAATGGCACAAAAAAAGGCAGTTGTTCGTAAAGAAAAAGCAACAGAAAATCAGGAAAAAACACCCAAAGCAACTCTCCTTAAAGCTGTCGAAAACTCCTCTAATCCCCTAGATAATTTTCCTAAAGCTAAAACCATTGGCGAAGCCCTTAAAGCGGCTCGACGTTCGCGGGACGAAACCATTAAGAGTGTTGCTGCCAAGCTTCGCATTAGTGAGCCTTATCTTAAAGCCATTGAAACCATGGATTTCAACAACTTACCCGAGCAAGTTTATGCCCTGGGTTTTGTCCGATCTTATGCTCACCACCTTGGGCTTGATCCCCAAGAAACAGTGAATCAATTCAGACAAGATATTTTTGAATCCGCTCCTTCAGATAAAAAGCTCTCCATTCCTCAACACCTTGAAACAACAACTCTTCCAACTAAAAGAATTCTCTGGATTAGCGCCGTAGCCGTCCTCATTTTCCTCGGTGTTGCACGCTATTTTTGGAACATAAATCATGTTGATTCTTCCTTAGAACAAGAACTCTCTAATCTTTTGCGTCCCTCCGTAGAATAGGATTTTTATAGCTATCTGTTCACGTCAGTAGGTGAAAGCTGGGAACCTCTGAAAAAGACTTAACTATAGGAAGCTCTGCAGAGTCTTCTATAAGAAGAACAAAGATAGAAACGCCAATAATAACCTCATAAAAAACGGGATGTTTAAGATCTCTGATGCTATATCCCCCAGCCATTAGTTGCGACTCTGGAGGTACAAAAAAATTATACTTTTTAGAGGCAAAAGAACAATCGAGTTTCAATTCTTCATAGGGATCCTCCATAAATGTCAGCGTGTCTATTTCTTGAAAGGTATCACCGGTTTCAAGAGCACAAACGGGAAGCTTATCTTTACTTAAACACACAAAAACAAACTCTATTTGAGCATGAGGGCTAGACTCTTCCTGCAAAGCAGGCGGCAAACCCCCCACCATCACCTTTTCTAAATCTGCCAGTTTAATAAGCTTCTTTCTAAAAGAACTATTCAAATAGGATTCTTCACCTTTTTTAACAACATGGATTTCTAAATACTTTATATATGAGATATTTTTATGGTCTAAAAATTGAATGACTTTTTGATAAAAAAGAGGTTTATTTTTAAAATATAGCGCCGTCGAAATCAATATATGCACAAATCTTCCCTATAAAACTAACGCTTCTTTTTCCATTATAGCATATTTGAGATTTATAATGTTGGTACCCCCTTCCCTCATTATGAAATACATCCAGGAAAACCCCTTTAAAGAGAAAAGTTTTGGATCTATACTGGGAACCAACTGAAGAAAGCAGCTCTCATGTCCACGGTTGATCCTCAAGAAATTAATGCCTTTACGGCTCAGGCCTCACAATGGTGGGATGAGCAAGGGCCCTTTAAACCTCTGCATAAAATCAACCCTCTGCGCTTGACCTTTTTACGCGATGAAATGCTGGCACACTTTAAACAATCTGATGGCAAAACTGGTGTAAACAACCTTCCCCTTGAGGGGCTGAGCATTTTGGATGTGGGATGTGGGGGCGGCTTGTTATGCGAACCCTTGGCCAGACTTGGTGCAACGGTAACAGGCATTGATGCTGGGCAAGAAAACATCGATACGGCCATAGAGCACGCCACTCTCTCTGGCCTCACCATTGATTATCGCTGCACGGCGTCAGAAGACCTTGCAGCAACGGGTGCTCAATTTGATTGCGTAACAGCCCTTGAGATTGTTGAGCATGTAGCCGATGTGCCTCTCTTTGTTAAATCTTGTGCTGATCTTGTGCGCCCAAAGGGCCAACTGTTCATGAGCACTCTCAATCGCACGCTAAAATCCTATGCCCTTGGTATTATTGCCGCGGAATATATTTTGCGCTGGGTTCCAAAAGGCACCCACCAATGGGATAAATTCCTTGAGCCCGCCGAATTAAACGACTATCTTGAAAAAAATGGTGTTGCCCTCCAATCTTTGAAAGGACTAACCCTTGATCCTTTCACCAATAGCTGGAACTTAAGCGATGACCTTGATGTCAATTACCTGCTAAGCGCTGTTAAGAAATAGAGTCCAATAAAAAAATGAACAAAAAATAATAACCCTTATGTATTTTGCCCTTTCTTCTTGTCAAAACAGTACCTTAATCACACAGGAGTCCCCCATGACAGATCTTCCTTCTTACGTTGTTATCAATAATGATGATCAATCACAAGAGCTACGCTCTGTACTGCGAACACCAGCTCAAAAAATTGCTTTCCCTTTAAGTCCTGAAGATCAAGAGTCCTTAAAGATTCTCGAGGCAAAATACGATGTAGAAGAAAACTGCGCTGGCCTTGCGGCCCCTCAAATTGGTACTCCTAAACAAATGATTGTTTTTGAAGCCATCTGCAGTCCTGAACTTAAAAAATGGCGCCCCGACTTCACCCAAGAAATGCCTAAAACCATTTGGGTTAATCCTTCCTATGAGGGCATTGGGGAAGAGCTCCATGAAGATTATGAAGGCTGTTTTTCTGTTAATGATCTAGCAGGACCCGTTAAGCGCTTTATAAAAATCGCTTACAAAGCGACCTTACCCGATGGCACGTCTGTTGCTGGAGAAGCCGAAGGATTTCTAGCCCGTGTTATCCAACACGAAGTCGACCATATCCGAGGAACCCTGTGCATTGATAAAGTCCCTGAAGGCAAACTCATGAGCATCAGTGCCTATCGCGAAATGCGGTCTCAAAAAATGGCCGAGGCTAAAGAAAAGCAAGACGGGTAATTTGACAGGCTAATACAAAAAACGTATACCTATAGTCATTCCAAAAGTTACAGTCTAAGAAAGAGCGATCGACGACTACGTCTAGTTTATAAGAAAATGACGACGTCTGGGATTTTTGACGACAAATATTTAAAAAAATACCTATCTTATTTTTTACACTCTTATTGTCTATAGGCTTTGCTCCCCATATCAAAGCCAGTAGCCTTGATGCTCAAGAAGACACTTTCATGAGGGCTGCAAAATCCAAATATAGAATACCGGGTTATAACATCTACCTTGTATGTAGTTATGATGAAAGGGTCAACCCCATGACCCAAGTCAACTTTGATATTATGGATGAAAGTGGAAAAATTGGACTCATCCTCTTGCAATATTACCCTGATACCCGCAACCAACTTTATCAATCCAGCCCTGCTGGCACCTTACGTTTACGACATATCGAAATTGATAACGAAAAACGTCGCCAGGGCCATGCCGGACGCGCCCTTGAAACTCTGTTCACGAGCCTTCGCAAGCATGCTCCAAAAACCGTGAAAGAAATTTGGGCTATAGTGATTTAGTTTTGAGT
>DOCA01000051.1 GCA_003503995.1 Holosporales bacterium | reverse complement strand
CCTGGCACTGTGGCAAGATCTGCTCAGGTGAAGATGAAGAGCTCCAATCCCGTTTTTCTTTATGTGATCCTTTAGTTTGTCTTCGTAATTCATTTTGATCTGTTTTTTGTTTTTTCACTCAAAAACATTCACAAGTTTACCAAAGATCTCTTTGTTTTCCTTTATCTTCGATTCATTTCCCAGCACACAGAAATAGTTTTTCTTCATAAGCTCGGCGATCAGATCCGCATATTTTTGAATATCCTCCGGTTTTGTATTTAGAACTTCGATCCTTTCTTTCTTTAGATCATCATAGGTTATGTTACGAATGTAATGTTCTGCAGATTTCTCTTCCTTCATTGAAGGAGTTAGTGGAAGATCAAGTCCCTGGATTGTGCCAATAATGTACTTTGTCATCTCTTTTTTATCCACATTAAATTTTCGTATATAGTCTTCCGCTTCATCGTATACCTTGAGAGTCTCTGTTAAATTGGGATCGCGATATGATTCAAAAACAATACTGCCAGATCTTTTCGGGATAACAAATGAGCCATATGCTCCACCCATCACCCTTACCCTGTTCCATAGGTAGTCCGAGTTCATAATTGTTTTAAGAACCAAAAGATCTCCATTGTATGGATGTAAACCCATGTTATAACCCTTTGCAACGTACTGAACATTTGATGGGGTCAATAAACCTTCATTTTCGGGTATGAGATTGAATTTGTATTCATAATGGTCTGATTCGATATCTCTCATATTTTTGAAAAAACTTGGAAGATTTTTTCTGAATGTTTCGTAGTCTTTTTCTGAGGATGTGACGCTTACCAGCAAATTTTGTTTGCTAAATATTTTTTCTGCGACTTTGTGTAGATTGTTAATAACATCATCACAATTTTTATCAAAATTCTTTTCAATCTCTGAAATAAACTTAAAATATGATATGCCATTTATCATCTCTCTATATGCGCCGTATGAAGAAAAATAGGAAAGAAGACGATCTGATGCTATAAATCTTCCACCCAAAATTTTCATTTCTAAACCGGATTTGATCTCCTGAACTATCTCCCTTAATCGTTTTTTGTCATCGAATTTTGTGTTTTTTATGATCTCCGAGACAAGCTCAAAGAGCTCTGAAAGTTTATCAACAAGCACTTTTGATCTGACAATCAGTTTGGGATAGTACTTTGAATCGTTTTCCGCAAAAGCACCAGCCAAAAATTCTATTCCTCCTGTATTAATGTTTATCTCATTGGAAAGATCGGTGTAGCTATAATTTGAACTGCCTATTTTACCCAAAACATCAGCCAGCAAACCAACATACGGTAGAAGATCCTGTTCAACCGTTGTTGTGTCAAAAAATAGGTCAATGTAAGCAATTTTGTTTGTAAACATCGGATGAAAAAGCACCTTTGTTCCGTATTCTTCTTTCTCACACAATGGCAATTTATCAACTTTTGGGTTTATGTCTTTCAGTGAAAGCAAAGGTATCGATGCAATATCTTCTGGGGAGTCGGGAGTGCTCTGCCTTTTTTTCAGTTTTTTCGTCTGGGTTACCAGTTTATTCATCTCCTCTTCAGATAAATTTGATTTATAATCGCTCAATTTTTTCTTAATTTCCTTTGTTTTTCTCTCCGCAATTTCCTTATCGGGTTTCAATATCAAAAGAGAATCATGGTTGTTTTTGAGAATGTACTTTTTGATAAGAGTTTCAAAGTAGTCGGAAGTCAACGCTGTTTTAATTTTCTCAAGTGGTTTTTCATATTCCAGACATATAAAGGGATCTTCGTCATACAGCCAGGTGGACAAACTCATTATGTTGTAAACCAATCCCTTTGGTAATCCTTTAAAATCTGCTTCCCTTAATCCAAATTCCTTGGTGTTTATGGATGCTTCGATCAATTTCTTGTCAATGCCGTCTTTAACGAGTCGTTCCAGTGTTTCAAACACGATCTTTTTAAATGTTTTTTTATCCTCTATGTTTGAATTCTTTAGAATAATAGACAATACGGGTTGCATTATCTCATTATCGTAGAACCCAAACACATCTTTTCCTATTCCCGATGAGAGAAGAGCCTTTCTTAAAGGAGCGGCGGGAGTTTCCAAAAGCATATGTTCCAGAATGTCAGTCGCAAGATTTAATTCAAAATTGCTTGATTTGCCCACAACAAAGTTCAGACTCAAAAAAGTTTTATCCTTTTCATTTTCTTCCGGCGAAATTGGATAATCGATAACCACCTCTTTTAATTGAGAAAATGGTTTTTGTGGTTTAATTTTGGATTCAATTTCGCACTTTTCAAAGTTTTTAAGGTATTTTTCGTCTATAAATTCCAGCTCTTTTGAGATATCGCCGTCTCCATATAGGCATATGTAACTGTTTGAGGGAGGGTAATATCTTCTGTGAAAATCTAAAAATTTTTCCCTGGTTAAATTGGGGATCACATCCGGATCTCCAGCAGATTCAACACCATATGCGGTGTTTGGAAATAAAGATTGGTGAATTCTGCGAAAGATCATCAATTCAGGGGATGAAAATGCTCCCAGCATCTCATTGTAAACGACTCCTTTATAACTTATTTCTTTATCTTTGGTGTCCAATTCATGATGCCAGCCTTCCTGCATAAAGATCTCAGGATATCTGTATATGTTTGGATAAAAGACCGCATCCAGGTAAACTTCCATTAGATTGAAAAAGTCCTTTTCATTTCTGCTTGCTACGGGATAAAGGGTTTTATCCGAAAATGTGAGTGCGTTTAAAAAGGTGTTCAGAGATCCTTTCATTAATTCTACAAAGGGCTCTTTTGAGGGGAACTTTTTAGAACCACATAAAACGGAATGTTCAAGTATGTGAGGAACGCCAGTGCTATCCTCGGGAGGAGTCCTGAACCCAATGGAGAATACCTTATTATCGTCATCATTTTCAATTTGCATTAACCTTGCACCGCTTTTTTCGTGTACGAATATTCTTGCTACAGAATTGATCTCCTTGATTTTCTTTTCCTCGGTTAACCTGAAACCATGATATGTTTGATTTAGTTTCATTCTTGTTCCTCCTTCGTATGATCCGTACTGTATGGGATATAGCTAATGATTATAAAATATTTGCCATCTTTATTTATTAAAATAAAAAATTTTTGAGCACACCAAAAGAGTATGCTGCATGGAAGAAATGGAACAAGAGGGAGGGGATCTCGTTATCGGTTTTAATGAAAGAGAGGATGTAGAGATCGGAGAAGTTAGGGAAAATAAAAGATGGATGAGAGGGATATAAGTTATCTAAAACATGCTCTCTCATT
>DOCA01000154.1 GCA_003503995.1 Holosporales bacterium | reverse complement strand
CAAATAAATCACCTCCAACAGACGTTTTTTTCTGAGAGGGAGACTTTTTTTCTAAAGGCAACAAGGGCTCAATCTTTGGCGCTTTCTCAACTTTAGGGGCTACTTTCGACTTAAGAGGCAATAGAGGTTCAATTTTTCTTACAGGCCCTTCAACCTTCACGACTTTTGCCTTTGCTGGAATAAGAGACGGCGGCGATACCGTCGGGTAAGACAATTTCAAGCGTTGGTTTTCATGAATTGTATAAGGTGGCTTTAGATGATTCATCTTAACAAGGCTGTGAACATCAACATTTCTTTGACGGGCGATGGATTGTAAATTCTCGTGACGCCTAACAATGTGAATGCGCTTTTGTGGTAAAAGCAAAGCTTGGCCCGGGCGAATATGATAGGGCGGTTTTAAGTGATTAATCTCTATCAAATCCCGCAAAGTCACATCATAACGCTTTGCCACTTGGTATAAATTATCTCCCTTTTGAACGGAAATAGCAGGGGCATTTTGCCTCAAAGGAGCATTTGAAAAGTAATGTTGATAGCGGTCAGGAATACACCCCCCCACCATCAATAATGGAAGAATAAAAAGAAAAACAATCAGAGAACAATGTATTGTCTTCGTCACAACTTTACCTTTTTTTTATGATCTCAAGCCCGCTCATATAAGGGCGTAAAACCTCTGGTACAACAATAGAGCCATCGGCTTGTTGGTAGTTCTCAAGTATGGCCACAACCGTCCGCCCCACCGCAAGACCCGACCCATTAAGCGTGTTAAGAAGTTGAGGCTTTGCTTTTTTACCCTCAACGGTCTCGGACGGCCTAAAGCGAGCTTTCATACGGCGTGCTTGATAATCCCCGCAGGTTGAACAACTCGAAATTTCACGGTACGTATCTTCTCCAGGAAGCCACACTTCAAGGTCATAAGTTTTCTCAGACTGAATGCCCATATCTCCCCCACACAATAACATGCGGCGATAAGGTAATTTTAGACTCTCAAGAATACTTTCTGCACAAGACACCATACGCTCATGTTCTTTAAGAGTCTCATTGGGATGCGTAATGGAAACTAATTCGACCTTATTGAACTGGTGCAAGCGGATCATACCGCGAGTATCCCTCCCTGCTGCACCGGCTTCTGAGCGAAAACAAGGCGTATGAGCAACAAAACGCAACGGTAAATTTTTCTCTTCAACAATAGAATCACTTACCATATTAGATAAAGGCACCTCTGATGTCGGAATAAGCCAGTGATCTTCTGTTGTTTTAAAAGCATTATCAGCAAATTTAGGTAAGAGTCCTGCCCCATAAAAGGCTTGATCCTTCACAAGAACAGGGGGTTGAATTTCTTCATAACCATAGGTTTCAATGTGACGATCCAACATAAAATTAGCCAAAGCGCGCTCTAACTTTGCAAGAGCTCCTCGCAAAATCACAAAGCGGGACCCAGACATCTTAGCTGCCGTTTCAAAATCCATGAGTCCCAAATCTTCTCCAAGATCAAAATGGCGCTTGGGCTCGAACTCGAATGTCGGGAGCTCTCCCCATGTTTTAATGAGCTCATTATCCTCTTCATCAGCACCAGCTGGTACTTCCTCTCGAGCCATATTAGGGGTAACAGCAAGAAGGTATTCTAGGCCATTTTGCGCTTTGCTCGATTGCTCTTCAAGGGTTGCAAGGGATTGTTTGATTTCCGTTGCACGAGCCCCTAAGTCGTCGGCAGATTCACCTTTACGCTTTGCCTCACCAAAGGCCTTTGCCACGGCATTGCGCTCGCTTTGTAATTCTTGAACTTGTGTTAAAAGAGTGCGATGGGTTTCATCTAACTGAATGAGTTCAGCTGCACAAGGGATCTTATTACGCTTTTTAAGGGCAGCGTCTAGCAAATCTGGGTTATCACGAATCCACTTAATATCTAACACTTAGTTTTTCTCCTGATCCTTGTTAGGTGTTCCTAAAAAGCGCACCAATAAAATTGAAAGTTCATATAATCCATAAAGCGGAATAGCCAAGCCCATCATACTAAGGACGTCGGGAGGCGTTAAAACCGCTGAGGCAATGAGAATTAAAACAATAGCATAGCGGCGTTTTTCCGCAAGAGATCTTGACGTCAACACACCTAATTTTGCCAATAAGAGCAAAATTAGAGGCAATTGGAAACACAAGCCAAAAGCAATCATCATTTGAAGAGTCATAGAGAGGTATTCGCTCACCCGTGCTTCGAGTTGAATAGCAAGCCCCGTCACTGCAGCAGAACTTTCATAACTTAAAAAGAATTTCCATGCCATGGGGATAACGCCATAAAAAGCAAACCCTACGCCAATAATAAACAATAAGGGCGTCGCTACCATGAAAATAAAGAAGGTTTTTCGCTCATTTTTATACAGCCCTGGCATGATAAAGCGCCAAATTTGTATAGCAAGGAGGGGAAAAGAAATAAAAAATGCCGCAAAAAGCGTAACCTTAAGATAAGTTAAAAAGGCTTCAGAGAGGCCTGTGTAGATCAGTCGACGAGCCTCTCCTGCAGCGCTATCATTCGCTAAAAGATCTGCCAAAGGCATCACAAGGTAGGCAAAAAGATGCTGGGAGAAGGGGTACAGAACGACAAAGGAAACAACAAAGAAAAGGAAGCTCCAGAGCAAGCGAGAGCGCAACTCTAAAAGGTGAGCAACAAGAGGCATTTCTTTATCAGACTTTGAAGAAGATCGTTCTTGAGAGGGATTTTTTCGGGAAGAAGTCATTCCTTA
>DOCA01000084.1 GCA_003503995.1 Holosporales bacterium | reverse complement strand
ATCAAAAGCGTCCCTTAAAAAGACTATTTCTAAAACAAGTAAAAAAAATATAAAGAAAATCCCTTCTGAATCCGAAGTTGTTGACTACGTTCAATCTCAAAATGGTTTTGTGTTGCGCCGTGATATTGCGCGCGCTTTTCAAATCAAGGGGCCTGATCGTCGTCGCCTTAAAGAAGTCTTAATGGCCCTTGTTGCCCAACATACCCTCGAGCGACGGGGAAAGTCCTACCGCGTTAAAGGAGAGGCAGATCTTACGGTGATCGAAGTTCTTGGCGTTAACGAGGACGGTAACTTTATAGGTTGTGTGATTGAAGAAGATCACCATAATTTTGAGGAAAGCGTTCACCTTATCCTCCCAACCCCTGCCCTTGAAAAGCAACTCCATAATGGTGATCGTTGGGCTGCAAAACTTCACATAACAGACGATCATCTTGAAGCAACGCTCTTGCGGCGCTTTGTCGTAGAGCCCAAAGGTATTCTGGGACTGTTACAACAAGACGGCGATCGGATTTTATTAGCCCCTTTAGAGCGCAAGGACCGGGATCTCTATTTGGTTGATCCATCTTCTTGTGATCGCTTTTCTGCTAACGTGGGTGACCTTGTTGAGGCCTCCCTTGAAAAAGTCCCCCGTGAGCGCTTTAAAGCAGCTCATGTTCTAAAGGTTTTATCCCCCAAGCAAGACCTTGTGCATCATTTATCCCACATGGCTATTCATCGTTATGATTTAGAAACAGAGTTTAGCAAAGAAGCCCTTGCCCAAGCACAACAGAGCAAACTGCCGTCAAGTCTCGAAGGCCGTGAAGACTTGCGTGACATTCCGCTGGTAACCATTGATGATAAGTCTGCCCGAGATCATGACGACGCGGTTTATGCTGAACCAGATCAAGATCCTAACAACAAAGGCGGATGGCGGCTTTTAGTTGCTATTGCCGATGTGAGTCACTTTGTGACATCCGAGTCGGCTCTTGATCAAGAAGCACAAAAGCGCGGAAATTCCACTTATTTCCCTGATCAAGTTGTGCCCATGTTGCCCGAGCGCCTCTCCAATGACTTGTGTTCTTTGCGTCCTCATGAGGATCGCCCTTGTCTTGCGGTTTGGATGCGAATTTCGAAGACGGGAAAATTGTTGTCTAAGAAATTTATTCGGGGTTTGATGCGCTCTCATGGGAAGTTGACCTATGTTGGTGTACAAGCCTATTACGATGGTAAAAAGGATCACGGATTTCCAGAGACTTTAGATACAAAAGTCATTGATAATCTTTATGGGGCTTATGATGTTTTAAAGGCTGCACGCAAAAAACGTGGCACCCTTGAACTCGAAGTACCTGAGCAGAAAATTACCCTAGCCGAAGATGGGTCCATCAAACATATTCAAGCAACAGCGCGTCATGAGAGTAATCTTTTGATTGAAGAATTTATGGTATTGGCCAATGTTGCTGCTGCTGAATTTATTTCTGATAAGCAGCGCCCTTGTTTGTTTCGAGTGCATGATAGTCCAAAACCTGAACGGGTTGAAGAGCTTCGCCTCTTCCTCGAGAGTAATAACCTGAAAGTCTCCATGGCTAAGGGTAATATTGTGACGCCGTTGAATTTCAATCATATCTTGGATCAAGTGCGTGATGTCCCTATTTGCCCAGCAATTCATCAATTGGTTTTGCGTTCTCAAGCGCGGGCTAATTATAGCCCTGATAACCTCGGTCACTTTGGTCTGAATCTGGCGAGGTATGCCCACTTTACCTCTCCTATCCGTCGCTACGCGGACCTCACAATTCACCGTGCTATTGTCTCTTTGATCGAGAGTGATTCCACTTTTTATCCCTATAAAATTGAAGACTTGACTCGTATTGGCCAAGAAATTTCCGACCGAGAGCGTACCTCAACGAAGGCCGAGCGTGAAACCGTTGATCGTTATATTGCAACTTATCTCGAGAACCGAGCTGGCGAAACTTTCCCGGCAACGGTCAGCGGTATGACAGACTTTGCGATCTTTTTAACCCTAGATGAAACAGGGTCAGATGGTATTCTACCCCTAAGGAATTTGGGAGGAGATTACTTTCAATTTGACCCTAAAGCGCACAGTGTTGTGGGCCGCAGGTCTCGGGCAAAACTCACTCTGGGAGATGCGATCGAGGTGCGCCTTGAATTTTCAAATCCTGTTTCTGGAAGCCTTCTTTTTTCTGCCCAATTAGGCCGAGAGAAAAAGAGTGCAAACTACACAAAAAAGAGCTCAAAATTCTCAAAAGGTAGGAAATCTCCAGCAGAGAAGACTGGTCGCTCTTCGGATCGCTCTCCTTCACGTAGCGCTGCCCCTAAAAGTGTAAAAAGAAAAGCTGCCCCTAAAAAAGCAGCAGCACGCCCGTCCAAGAGGTAAAATCGCCCTATTTTAATGGTGTTAGAAAGTAACAACTATGTAGGCCACAATGGCGAGCCAAACGAATAGAATGCTGGCAAGAATAAGAGGCTTTAGGCCGGCTGTTTTGAACTTATCTACCTGTGTGTTCATCCCAAGAGCCGTCATGGCCATGGTGAGGATAAAGGTATCAAAGGTATTGATAGACGTCACATAGGTCTCTGGTAAAAGTGCTAAAGAATTCAGGCCCACAACACCCATGAAACCAACAGCAAACCATGGAATCAAGCTTGTTATTTTGGGTGTTTCTTTTTGTCGATTGACCATGATACCCATAATCAAGAGAAAAGGGGTGAGAAGCATAACACGTGTCATCTTCACCACAACGGCTGTTTGGGCTGCCCCCGCGACAGCACAACCTGCAGCGACGACTTGGGCAACTTCATGGACCGTTGAGCCGATATAGATACCGTAGAACTTTATGTCTAGAGGTAAAAGCCCCATAGCATGAAGACTTGGGTATAAGAACATGGAAATTGTTCCAAAAATAACAACGGTACCAACAGCAATAGCGCTTTTATAGTTCTTCGATTTGAGGACTGTTTCTGCTGCGAGCACAGCAGCAGCACCGCACACAGCACTTCCTGCTGCTACAAGTAACGCGGTATCTCGGTCCATTTTGAGAGCCTTTGTTCCGACAAAATATCCAACAATCATCGTTGTTGTCACGATGAGCAGAGAGGAGATAATTCCTAAGGCTCCAACATCGGCAATTTCTTGGAAGGTTAAGCGAAACCCATAAAGAACAATTCCTAAGCGCAATAAACGCTTGCTGGAAAAAAGAATCCCCAGTTGCCAAGAGTTGGAAAAACGGGAACGAACAGTCATGGCATAAAAAAGGCCAATAAGAATTCCGATAATAAGAGGGCTAATGGCAAAAGTGCTTAAGGCCTTGAGTTCCGAGATTTCAAGAGCGGCGACAGAAAAAAGAGCAACGAACACGATTCCTTTTAAAGTCTGTATCGTATCGTCATTAAAAAGGGTCATAAATGGCCTTGCGGTTCCCATATTATTTTAACAAATTAATCTTACACCATCGTATGTTTATAGTCTTTTTAAAAAGGTTCTAGCTTAGGGAAGAGTGAGCGATAATGATGTCTAAGATTTTCTCAAACGAACATAACAGGCGCCTGTCTTGCCTTCAAAGGGGTGAGAGAAAGTATAAAAGTGAATATAAGGTCGCAGGTCAGGGTGCTCTAACCACGCGGGAAGATTGCGACGCAGGGTGCCTCCAATTTCTTTTTGTTCATCTTCTCCAAAGGCTTCAGTTCTATTGAGGGGTTTTACACCCTTACCTGTAATAACAAGAATATCTTGATGTCGATTCCCATAGCATTTTTGAATAAAGGATGTGAGCGCTTGGATGGCTTGTGCTTGGGTCATGCCATGCAAATCAAGTCGAGCTTGAATCTGAGTTGTGCGGCGAATTTTCTTTGGGCTTTGGTATAAAAGAGAGTCGCTTGAGGGACCCCTCACAGATGCCTCAAAACTTGGTTTAAGTTTAGGAGCTTTGAGGGCGTGATTTTGAATGGTGATTTCGATTTTTTTTTGAAGGTTAAGACCTGGTTTTTTCTGAGACTTTTTAAGAGGTTGTACGCTTTTTTTATACGATTCCCACAGTGTTTCATCTGTGGGCTTTTCTTTGTCTTTCTTTGTTTTATCATCCGTCATGGTAAACAAAATGCCTATGATATTTCGAAGTGTGAGGTTTGAAACAAGAACGAGTTCCCGGAGCGTATTTTCATACGTGAGGAAAACGATGATTCGCCGTTTTGAGCCTCACAGTTTGAAAGAGGGAGGCATTACGCGTTTGTAGAAATCAAAACCCAGTTAGGATCTCTCGATTTTAAAGAGCGCTCAAAGGTCCACGTATCAATAACTTGGTCAATCTGGTTGGGGTTCCCTTCAATGATTTCACCATCTTGATCTTTGATGATCGGTACTTGTTCCGTTATATAACGCACTGAAATTTGGGCCATATTATTTTTGATCACAGCTCTTTCAACCACAACCTCTTCTACACGAATCAATGTGTTTTCAAGGGTATGTCCTTTATTATTACGCTCTGCAATAACTGTTTTAAAAGCTTTGTAAACATCTGTTGATAAAAGATTTTTTAAGAGTTGTAGGTCCCCCGCGGCATAGGCGTCCAAGACCATTTCAAAGGCAATGGTTGCGCCTTCGGCAAAACTTTTTAAGGAAAAGTCAGGGTCTGTTTTTGTAATTGCTTGAACGGCTGGGCGAATGGCAGGGTCAATTTCTTCTGTTTCGACCGTTGATTGAGGTTTCTGTGTAGGTTGTTTTTTGTTGAAATCAACCACATTGGAAGGAGTACCTTTTTTCTTTTCTTTGTACCCCGTTTTTTCACCAAGGGTTGCATAAAGACGATAAATGATAAAACCGGCAATGAGGGCTAAAATGATTAAATCCACGGACTGTAACACCTTCTTTTTATTCTTTGAAACTGAGCTAGTTTATCACATGAATCTTTGAGAAAAAGTTAAATTTTCCCCAAGAAATCTTGCCAAAGAAAATAGAAGCCATTATCATGGGACTCTTCACGGCTTTTACACCATAAGCTCTTAGGAAAATCGTTATGAATTTTTATATTTCTGGTACATCTGGATCAGGTAAAAGCACTCTGGCAAAACAGTTAGCTCAGCGCTTTCAGTTAAACCATATCGAGTTAGATGCTTTGCATTTTGATCCCAATTGGGTAGAACGCCCTGACGCGGACTTTATGTGTGACGTATTCTCAAAAATGGAGGAAGGACCTTGGGTTATTTGCGGGAATTACAAAGAGATTTTAGCTCTTGCCTTGGAAAAAGTAGATCACCTCATTTGGCTGGATTATTCTCTGCCATTGATTTTTTGGCGTGTCACCAAACGCACCTTTCGGCGTTTACTCAAAAAAGAGAAATGCTGTGGAGAAAATTATGAAAGATGGTACCAACAGTTTTTCACTCAATATTCTATTTTTCTTTGGGTTCTAAAAACGTATCGAAAAAATAAACGCCGCTATGAAAATATATCTAAGTACTCACCGTATGCGTCTTGTGTGCGGCGTCTTAAATCTCCAAGGGAGTTAGAAATTTTTCTTAAGGCACTTGAGGACAATAAGAAATAGAGTCCGTTTATTAAAACGGCACTGTCATATATGGACCACTCCGTATTGCAAGGTTAAAATTTGATATCAATTCACTTTTAGGTTATTGTTTGCAGTCATATATCCGGCCTCATTTTTTAGAGAGGCTTCTTAGTCTCTCTGGGTCCTGATGGGAATTCGAATGCGCTTTTATTTCTCAATCAAGTTATCGGCCTTATAACAATGTAGGCCATGACGGTGCTAGAGTCTAAAAGAGCGGTTGCGACCTTGTGCCATCAAATTAAATTTTACTTAAGCAATCCTGGAAAATTATTTT
>DOCA01000161.1 GCA_003503995.1 Holosporales bacterium | reverse complement strand
GTTAAGCGAAATAGCACAGCGCCTCAAGGGGCTGGCGAGATTCATACAGACTTTGAACGTGGTTTTATTTGCGCTGAAACTATTGCTTATCCTGATTATGTTGAGTTCAAGGGCGAACAAGGTGCTAAAGCTGCTGGTAAGTTCCGCCAAGAAGGTCGTGACTATATCGTTAATGACGGCGATGTCTTTCACTTCCGCTTTAATGTTTAAAGCTTCTGCAAAAGAATCTTTTGGCGATAAAAACTCAAAGTTGCAACTTATCAAAGAACCCATAGGCTAAAGGCGCTCTGTGGGTTTTTGCATTTTTTCATTTCTTTGCTTTGTTCTACCAGTGTTGACACTCTTGAGTAAAAAGAGAAGAATATTATCAATTCAAGAACTTATTTTGAAAAATAAAAACAGCAGGTGCACTTTATGGGAAAAATGAATAGGCTAAATTGGATCAATTTTGTCGGAATTTTGGTTCTAAATTGGATATGTACTGGAGACGACGCTTTTGCAGAGATAACTCATGATACGGGCTTTTCTTCGAGTGAATCCTATGCAAAAACCTTAGATAAAGAAGACCCTTTAGCAAGATTTCGCTCAAAATTTGATATACCTCTTTCCAATGGCCAAACCTCTATTTATTTTAATGGAAATTCTCTTGGCATTCCCACTAAGGCTGCGCAGGTTGATATGATGCATGAAATGCAGGACTGGGCAAAGCTTGGCGTGCGAGGACATTTTCGTGAAAAAGAGCCTTGGTATACCTATCATGAAAATTTCAGAGGCCCTGTGACTGAAATTTTAGGTGCCCATGAGGACGAGCTTGTTTTTATGAATTCTCTAACAGTGAACCTTCATATGATGATGGTTAGTTTTTATCGCCCGACACGTACGCGTTATAAAATTTTAATGGAGGGGCCTGTGTTTGCCTCTGATACTTATGCGGTAAAAACCCAAATAGAACACCATGGCTATACTTCCGAAGAGGCTTTAATTGTTGTTGAGCCTCGCCAAGGAGAAGACTTTATTCGTACAGAAGATGTGGCAGCTGCTTTGGAAAAGCATGGGGATTCGATAGCTCTTGTGATGATGAATGCGGTCAATTACCTCACGGGTCAAGCTATAAATGTTAAGGCAATATCTGAGCTTTCCCATAAACAAGGTGCCTATATAGGGATTGATTTAGCCCACGCAACTGGAAACATTCCCTTAAAGCTCCATGATTGGAATGTGGATTTTGCGGCTTGGTGTAGCTATAAGTATCTCTCTGGCGGCCCTGGAGCTATTGGGGGAGTGTTTATTCATGAACGCCATGCAAAGAACATAAAGATGCCTCGTTTTGCTGGATGGTGGGGTAATGATCCTCAAAAGCGATTTTTAATTCACCTCGAGAAAAATTTTGTTCCTGTAAGGACAGCCGATGCGTGGCAAATTAGCAATCCTTCAATCTTTTCTATGGTGCCCTTGAAAGGGGCTCTGGCTGTTTATCAGGAAGCTGGTATGGAGGCATTCCGTGAAAAGTCGGTCAAAATAACAGGGTATTTGGAAACTCTACTTGATGAAGCAAAATTGGATGGTGTAGAAATTGTAACGCCTCGCAATCCGGATGAACGGGGATGCCAACTTTCCTTACGTTTTACAAAAGAGGCTGAAAAAGTGCATAAAGCTCTTGAAAAAAACAACGTAATTTGTGATTTTCGCAAGCCTAACATAGTACGTGCTGCTCCCCACCCTTTATATAACACCTACCACGAGGTCTGGCGTTTTGTTCAGATTTTAAAAGATGTTTTAGAAGCAGAGCCTGTGTAAGTTCTCCTTGGTTTTTTTTCTATTATAGTCATTCCAGAAATGTCCCAGACGTCGTTGTTCGCTCCTAAACTATAAGGGATAGTCGTCGATCGCTCTTTCTGAGAGCAGATCCTTTTTGGAATGACTGTATCTTGGCGCTTTTGAAAAAGATTAAGACTGATTAAAAGCTTCTTTAATATGCAGGGCGACTTTGCTTTGAAAGTCCTCGGGTTTATCCTTTAAAAGGAGGGGGAGTTCGTCTGAGAGAGGACCTAAGATATAGGGTAGATCTTCGATCTCTTGCTTTGAGAAGTTTCCAAGGACATGGGGTGTGACTCGGTCTTTGTGTCCTGGGTGGTCAATGCCGATACGAATTCGTCGATAATCCTTGCCAAGATGAGCATCAATGCTTTTAAGACCATTATGTCCGCCAGCCCCGCCGCCTATTTTTGTTCTTATTTTTGTAAAAGGCAGATCAAGTTCATCGTGAAAAACAATGATATCTTCTAGGGGGATTTTATAGAAATTTGCAATTTGAGAAACAGAAGGTCCCGAATTATTCATGAAGTTCATGGGCTTGAGAAAAAGGCATTTAACCCCATCAATAGTGCCTTCGGTGATTAGGGTTTTATTTTTTGTTTTGAAGTCGGGTAAATTATAGTCGTTGGCGATCATATCAAGAATGATAAAGCCGACGTTATGTCTATTGAGTAAATAAGAAGGGCCGGGGTTGCCGAGCCCTACAATTAATTTCATTTGATAGTCTCTTTCCAAAAAAGTCCCAAGCGCAACTATAGTAAATTATCTTTTAAACGATAAATGAAGCGCTGGTTGCTCTTTCCTAGATGAGACCAGTTAAAAAATATTTCTGGTCTCTGGGATCTAGTAGAGGGAAGAAAGGCTTTCCTCTGTGAAAGAACTATTTTTCATCGGCCTTGTCAGCTTCAGCATCATCAGGGGCTGCTTCATCAGTCTCAGCCTCTTCATCAACACCTTCACTTTTAACACTTGAAGGCGCAACGAGGGTTGCAATTGTAATGTCACGCTCTGGGTGAGATATAACCGCGCCACCAGTAATTTTAAGGCCTTCTGTATGGATGCTATCACCCATTTCAAGTCCTGCAAGATCGATAACGATTTCTTCAGGGATAGATTCAATGGCACTGGTGACTTCAAGGCTGTGAAGAACGATATTTAGCATGCCACCTTGTTTGATGGCAGGGCATTGGTCTTCATTAATAAAGTGAACAGGGATGTTAACATGGATTTTCTCACCCTTTGAAACGCGTACAAAGTCAATGTGAAGAGGGCGATCCGTTACGGGGTGCATTTGAACTTCGCGTACAATAACACGCTCTTTTGTTTTGCCAACACTCAGTTCATAAAGGCGAGCATAAAAACCAACCGTATTAAGACCTGTCATGATGTCACGAGGATCAACAGAGATATGGGTGTTGTCTTTACCTGCACCATAAATAACACCGGGTGTCATACTTGTGCGACGTAAAGCGCGCGCGGCGCCACCCCCTAAATTGTCACGAAGTTCCAAGCGGAACGCGTCTGATACAAAACCTGTCATTTCAATCTCCTTTAAGAAATATGCTTTTAAGCAATAGGTAAGCGGCG
>DOCA01000019.1 GCA_003503995.1 Holosporales bacterium | reverse complement strand
TGCCTCCGGGATCCCGGCCACATCACTGAAGGTGACCGGTATTTCCCCCTTTTGAAACTTGATGGCTTTCTTGCTGGCGAATTTGCCATCCTTTTTTTTATATTTTTTAATATTGCGAAAAGTAAGCCAGGCAAAGAAGATAAGAAAGAGAGGCACCAACTGAAAGAATATCTGTTGTGGTGTCAATGTCGGTTTAGTTTTAACCTGAAGAACGATGTTTTTTTCAATCAGTTTGGGTAAAAGTCCTGGTACGTCTGAAGAAAAAGTAGAGAATTTGTTACCGGATTTGTCCGTGAGATAAATTGTACCGCCTTCCATCTGAATTGCATTGATTTCAGCAAGTTCGTCTTTGTTCAGTTTTCCCAGAAAATCCTTATAGCTCAGTAACGGTTGATTGTTCTCGACGGCCTTGACTTGTGCGGTGTTGAAAGACGACATCATAAACACAACGATTAGCACTAGCACTGTACGGAAAAAAACATTCATAATTTTCTCCTTCCTATTTCCTGCTCACATAAAGTCGAAAAAATAATGCGGCGCAGGTCAAACTCTCCCGGTTCAAACAACACCGACAAGCCGTCACCTCTTTTTTCCCACCGGAAAGACAATCTGATATTTCTTCATTTTCCGCCACAAAGTGGTTTTTTCTACCCCAAGAAAGGCAGCTGTCTTTCCCCTGTGCCCCTCAAATTTCTGCAGGGCGGCAAGGATGGTGCCGGCCTCCGCATTTGAAAGAGGCGTGGCCGACTCACTGGTGGCCTGGTTTTGCTTGGTCTGCTCCTGCCCGGGCTCAGCAAAACCATCCGGCAGACATCCAACCTCAATTACACCACTATGGCACATGACAAAACTGTATTCGATAATATTTTCAAGTTCCCTGATATTACCGGGAAAGTCATGCCGCATCAGAAGACGAATCACCTCAGGTGAGGCAAACTCAATATCCTTCTGCTTTAAGTTGTTAAATTTATGTATAAAATGATCGACAAGGATGGGAATATCTTCCTTTCTTTCCGCCAGTGAAGGCAGGCTGATCTTGATTACATTCAAGCGAAAAAAAAGATCGCGGCGAAAGCTGCCTTCATCTACCAGTTTCTCGAGATCTCTATTGGTGGCGGCAATGACTCGAACATCGGCCTTTACCGTGGAGGTACTGCCAAGCGGTTCGTATTCTTTCTCCTGAAGAACACGCAGGAGGCGAAGCTGAAGAGCCGGGGAAATATCACCAACCTCATCAAGAAAAAAGGTTCCCCCTTCAGCCAGAGCAAACCGCCCCAGCTTATCTCCCTTGGCTCCGGTAAAGGCCCCTTTTTTGTAACCAAAGAGTTCAGACTCCAGAAGCGTATCGGGCAAAGCCGCACAGTTTAAGGCAACATATCTACCCGTTCTTGTACTCAAATCATGAATAGCCTTGGCAAACAACTCCTTGCCGGAACCACTCGGGCCTTCGATCAGAACCGTACTGTCACTTTTGGCGATATTTGGCAGGATTGTAAAGATGTTCCGTATCTTATGATTCTTACTGATAATATCCTGAAAGGTGTACTGCTCACTGATCTCCTTGCGCATCTCCTCCAGAACAGAACAATCCCGGAAGTTTTCCACCCCGCCAATGACATTGCCATCCTCATCCCTCAGGGCAGAAGCAGTAACATTAATAGGCACCAAACGACCATCCTTGTTGGTAATAGTCGCCTTGAGGTTGGTCACTTCTTCATCTGTCTCGATGGACTGCTTGAGGGCGCAGGAATCCTTGCATATAGTGGCCTTGAAAACGTCGAAACATTTTCTGCCAATGGCTTCATCTTTGCTGAATCCGGAGATCTTTTCAGCAGCCCGATTAAAAGAGGTGATATTCCAGTCCTCATCCACGGTAAAAGCTCCATCACCAATGGAGTCAAGAATATAGTCACTCAGCGAAAGCTCCCGGCGCAACCCTTCAATGTCGGAGGTGTTGCAAAAGGTTTCAACACCACCAATGACTTCAAAATTTTCATTGCGAAGGGCTGAGGCCGAAATTTTGATGGGAATGATATCCCCCTCAATATCGCGAATGGTTACCTTGGGGTTGGACACATCACGCCCCGTTTCAATGGATTGCTTCAGGGCGCAGGATGACTTACAGATATCAGCCTTAAACACCTCATAACACTTCCTGCCGATTGCATCGCTGCGATGAACACCAGTCATTTCCTCGGCTGCCCGGTTAAAAGAGGTTATATACCAATCATGATCTACAGAAAAGGCACCCTCAACAATGGACTCAAAAATGGTGTCGCACAAGGAAACATTCTGGCGCAACTTCTCAATGTCGGAGGTGTCAGAAAAAATCTCAACCCCACCAATAACTTCAAATTTTTCATTGCGCAGGGCTGAAGACGAAACTGAGATGGGAATAATGTCCCCCTCAATATCGCGAATGGTTACCTTGGGGTTGATCACATCCCGCCCCGTTTCAATGGATTGCCTGAGGGCGCAGGACGATTTACAGATATCAGCCTTAAACACCTCATAACACTTCCTGCCGATTGCATCGCTGCGATGAACACCGGTCATTTCTTCGGCTGCCCGGTTAAAAGAGGTGATATGCCAATCATTGTCTACGGAAAAGGCCCCCTCGGCAATGGACTCAAGAATGGAGTCACTGAGACTATTTTGACATTCATCCTTCTTATTATCCAGTGACTCACGGAAGATCTCCACACCCCCGTCAAATTCATTTTCATCGTCAAAAAAAGCCGTGGAAAAGGCAATAACGCTAAGCTCGGCATTCTGACTATTTTTTAATCCAATATTATGACTGATAATTTTTTCACCAAGCTGAAAAGCCTGTTTAAGGGCGCAGGATGATTTGCAGATACTGGTCCGAAAAACATCATAACATTTTTTACCCACCACATCCCAACGCTTGACGCCGATCATTTTTTCCGCTGCCCGGTTAAAAAAGGTGATATTCAACTCTTTATCCACGGTAAAAGCGGGATCCGCAATGGAGTTAAGCGAGCTTTTGCTCATTCTGGCATCTGTTTTCTGGGGATCGTTGGTCTGCATGGAAGGATCTCAGATAAAAAAGTAAAGGTAAGGCAAAATCGTCTCCAAATGTGGTAGGTCCACAGAAGGCAACATCGTAAAAAAAACACCGGTGCATAGGTAATACGTTAAATTCAACCTTAGCCTATTACCATTCACCCGGCAAACAAAATCAAAAAAAGGACAGACCTCAATGCGGCGCAAAATTATTGAATTACGTAAACTTAAGGTGGCAGGTATTTAGTGGACACTTTCTTAAGAATTGATTTATAATCCACGAGGAGGTGTTCAATGATAAATTGAATAATCGGGTTATCTCAGCCCAAAAGCAATTTGTAAAATTATGGCTTTTGCAAAAACCGCTTAAAAAAGTGCCCGCCTTTACTTGACCATATCACACCTTGTTTCTAGTGGAAGAGGCTGCAAGATGTATATATGGCTACCTTGCATAATTGCTT
>DOCA01000101.1 GCA_003503995.1 Holosporales bacterium | reverse complement strand
CAAAACCACTTCGTTTAGCCATTTTGCAGAGGTTCCTATAAGAGTCAATTAGAGAGTCTTTTGAGGCAAGTCTATGAGGCAGAATGATTGCCGTATAGTACGTGAGCTCTCTCGACAAAAGCCTCTACCATTTTCTCGGTGACTTGTGTGAACATATATTTTGCAACAGAATTCAAAAGACCTGCCTCAAATTCAAAATCCACAGAAAAAAGAATTTCACAGCCCTTTGGGTTTTCGTTAAAACGCCAGAGAGTATGAAGATTTTTAAAGGGCCCTTCAATGTAGGTTGCTTCGATTTTCTTGGCATCTTGAAAAAGAACTTTGGAAAGATAAGTTTCGCTATAAAGAGCATAACCAGCGGAAACACTGGCGTAGAGTTTATTTTCACCGTCAAGGCGTTCGATAATTTCAGAGCGCGTGCACCAGGGTAAGAAATCAGGATATTTCTCGATGTCCAAAACCATGGCGTAAAGCTGTTGCGGGGTAAATGGTAAAAGCTGGTTGTCCTTAAACTGAGGCATCTTAGAATTGTAATTTTGGTTCAAGATCTGGGATGCTTTCCACAATCGCGGAAGTCCCGTAAGGATTCATCACGCCTTGTTCTTGCATTTTTTTCTCCCGTGCTGCTCTGAGTTTTACGAAATCTTCTCCCGCTAGGTAAGAGGAGCGTGTAAGAGGGGAAGCGGAAACCATCAAAAAACCTTTGCCCTTTGCCATGGTTTCATAGGCGTTGAACTCATCGGGATGAATGAAATCCATTACAGGATGATGTTTTGGCGTTGGTTGTAAATATTGACCAATGGTAATGAAGTCAATGCCGGCTGCTCTAAAATCATCCATCACTTGATAGATTTCAGCTTTGTTTTCTCCAAGACCTACCATAAGGCCAGATTTTGTAAACATGTGGGGTGCCATTTCTTTGACCCGTGAGAGTAAATTAATAGAGTGGAAATAGCGAGCTCCTGGGCGTACCGTTGGGTAAAGACGGGGAACGGTTTCAACATTATGGTTAAAGACATCGGGATTCGCTTCGACGACAATTTCAAGAGCGCCTTCTTTACGTTGAAAATCAGGGGTGAGAACCTCAATAGTTGTATCAGGCGTGACATCTCGGATTGCTTTGATGGTTCGGGCAAATTGAGTTGCGCCACCATCATCAAGGTCATCACGGTCAACGGAGGTAATCACAACGTGGGAAAGACCAAGGCCACCAAGGGCTTCGGCTGCTCTTTCTGGCTCGTGAGGATCTAGTAAATCAGGGCGACCTGTTTTGATATTGCAAAAACGACAAGCACGAGTGCAAACACTGCCTAAGATCATAATAGTGACATGTTTTTTAGCCCAACACTCGCCGATATTAGGGCAAGCTGCTTCTTCGCAAACCGTATTAAGTTTTTTGCTTTTAATCAAGTTGCGAGTTGTTTCGTACTCGGCACTCACAGGCGCTTTGACTCTGATCCAACTGGGCTTTTTTTTCTGTGTAGTCATGATCTTGATCCTAATGGAGACAACTCCTTTTACCTATACGTGAAATATCCCACAATTTCTAGAAAAACCTTTTGGAGGTTTGTTCATAAAATGTTATTTCTAGAGGGTATAATTTTAGGAAGAGTTTTATTTGAATGATTGAGTTATTTCGCCGAGCAAGCGGCAGTATTATTGCCCGTATCTTTTTTGGTCTTTTAGCCCTTAGTTTTGCCTTTATGTGGGGCGGGCAAGATGGCTTGCGGATGATTGGTCTGTCAAAGGAATCAACGGTTGCCAAAGTGGGCAGTATTTCTATTTCTAACCGTGACCTTGGGTTGGCTATTGAACGTACGCGTCTTAATATGCGCCTTCGCACAGGACAAGAGCTCTCAAATGAAGATGTAAAAAAGTTTGGCCTTGATCGCCAACTTTTGGACCGCCTTATTGCCGAAGCCCTTTTCAAAATCGAAGCGGATCGTTTGAAAATTACGGTTTCTGATGACTATGTTGTTAAAATCCTCCATGGCCAGCAAGCGTTTTTGCGACCTGATGGAAGCTTTTCTAAGGAAACCTTTATGCGCTTTATCCATAATTTTGGCTTTGCAACGGAAAAAGATTACGTGGCCCACACAAAAGCTGAAATGGTTCGTGCCCGTGTGATCGCGGCTCTTTCTGCCAATGCATCATTACCTTTGGTTGCAACAGCGCCTTTGTACGCTTGGAACGCGCAAATTAGGACAGCTCAAGGAATGATTGTTGATCCCTCAAAGATGGAACTCAAAGAAGCAGCGACGGAAGATCAATTACGAGATTTTTACGGAAAGAATCGGCGTCAATTTGCGGCACCAGAGCGTCGTACGTTTAAAGCTGTGATTATAAATGTGGCAAATCTTAAAACCCCTGTAAAAGAAGAAGATATCCAGATTATTTATGACCTTGAAAAAGATAGAAAATATAAAGAGGTGTCTGAAAAAGAAGCTAAAAATAAAATTCGCCAACAGTTACGTCATGATGCTGCTCAAGAAGTTAGTATGTCCATGGCAGATAAAATTCAAACTCAATTTGAGGCGGGAGCGACTTTGACTGAGGTTGCAAAAGCTAATGGGGCAACCTTTAGAGAATTTGCAGATGTGTCTTTGGTTTCTAAAAATGTAAAAAGAAGCGATCTTGATCAAGCAATTGTTGACCTTGCCTTTAATGCTGTAGAGGGTGAATTGTCTCCTATGGAAGAATTGAATGATTCAGGACAATACTTTGTTGTATACCTTGAAGGTCGTAAAGACCCCGAGCAACTTTCTTTTGGCGATGCTATGGGTGACATTAAGCTTGCGTATAAAAGAGAAGCGCAAACCCTCTTGACGAAGGAATTAGTTGAGAAAATCCAAAAACAATTGGGTGATGGTGGCAATTTCAAATCCGTTGCCGCTCAACATAAATTATCTTTGACCGCTGTTCGCGCAAGCCGTCAAAAGACCCTTGCACCAACGGCTATTGAGTTACCACCCGTTGCCATTAATCAACTTTTCTCTGTACCTCGGGGGCATCTTACTTTAGTGCCTTATCAAGGAAAAGAGGGGCAACCTTTGTTCTTAGTTGCCAAGGTTACCGATGTGAAAAATGGCGATGCGTCAAAGGATACGAAGGAAGCTCAAAACTTTAAGAACTTGCTTCAACAACAAGCAGGTAGTGATATTGTTGAGTTTTACGTGTCTTATTTGCGCAAGAAAAATCCTGTGGAAATTAATAATGCTTATTTTCCAAAGTAATTCTTAAGGGCGCTTTTAGGACGTCTTCACTTGAAAAAGATACGTTGTATCAGAGTTAAAAAGTCGTTGAAAAATATCAACGGCTTTTTTGTTATTGTTTTCTATCTTTTGTTTACCTGAGAAAATTTCTTGTGGCAGGGAAGGGCAAATCTTTTTTAAAAGGTGTCTGTCTTTCTCAAAATCTCCCAAAAGAGAAAGGCAGGGATATATTTTTACTCCTGTGTCCTGTAGAGCGTGTTGAATTTTTAAGAGTCTTTTTTCTGTTTCATTACTAAAAAAAACAACCTGAGTTACAAGATAGCTAGCACCTGACTTTATTTTCTCAAGGGCTTTTTCGATCTCTGTTCTTAAACACGGTGCATAGATATCAAGGGAAGAGCCGACCTCGAGGTCAAGGCGATGATAATAGGGAATAGCTTGGCAGGACGTAAGGCCATTTTGATGAGGGTAGGGGGTGTCCCCCGAAACAAGAAAGATTTTTTTAAATCCCATTTCCTTTGCAAGGTTGGCCTTTTCAATAGTTTGCTCTTGGGAATAATTTTTGCATCTAATATGAGGGATAAGGGAACTTTTGTCGAATTTATCAAGAGATCTTAACTCAAGAGGATTTGATCTGAGGGAGGGTATTGAGAAGAATACGGGCTCTTTCTTATTATTAAAAGTGGCTTGCATTTTCTCGAGGTCTTTTAAAGATGTCTCATAAATTATTGGCACGGCGGTTATGATTTTTCGATGAGACGTTTTGTTGCTCCATACAAACTACCGATATTCATTACATTAATATGACCACCAGACTTTTTGAATTTGTCTATTTTTTCTCTAAGAACTCTCATCACTTCATTTGTGAGCTCATCATTCCAACTCTTTTTTTCTGAAAGGGGTCTCAAAAAGTAGTTTACTAAATAAAGTCTAGAGAAATTAAGATATGTTTCAAATTCTGGAATAGTCACAAATTTAACAATAGCTCTTGTTGCAGCAGTTAAAAAACCTTTCTCCTGAATAGAGGATAATATGTTCATGGACTCTAAGAGAGCTTCTCCCTTTAATCTATCTAATTTGAATGCGCTTAATGTGCCTTGATCATTACTATAGGCCTCAATGACTGTATCAACACTTGATGTGAAAGTATCAAAAGTCTCGGAAAGCATGTGTTGTTTTAAGAGATCAAAGAGCTTGGATAAATCACGGGCACTTTGAATGCCTGTCCGGTAAAGAACGACAGCGTTCATAAGTTTTTCTTGTTCATCTGAATCTATTATTACTACTCTTAGAGCTTTGCGTGCGTGCTTTTTAAAAGTCTTGTCTTTGGGAAAGTAAGTTTGCAAAATGTCTTCGGCCACTTTTGAAACAGAAGCTTTAATTTGGTTTTGTGGAATATCTTCGGCCTCGTCTGAAACGGAAGCTTTAATTTGGGTTGTTGATAGGATAAGTAAAAGTGTTAATGCCAACAGATACATTTTCATAATCCCCTCTTTTGAAAAAGCCTCTTATAGAATGAGCTTATAATTATATTACTTATTTGTAAAATATTTTGGGGCTGTCCTAGATAA
>DOCA01000086.1 GCA_003503995.1 Holosporales bacterium | reverse complement strand
GGGTTAATGCAGTGCTCCCAAACGCTTAGATCAGCGCTACTATTACCCACGTAGATAAAGTTCTTGTGACCAAATTCTTTGATAAGTTCAAAAGCTTTGTTTTTTCCGATGATATTTTCCTTTCCTGTGCTTGCAATGAAACCTATTGTTTTATCATTTTTCGTAAATCCAAGTTTTTTTTGAAGAGCGTCTCGAACTATTGTGGCATATTTCACATCTGCACCCGTTGCTAGAAAAATAGGCCTGTTTCTTTCTTTTTCTTGTTGAATCAACTTGATTGTATTTGGAATAAATAAGATATCTTTTTCTGTTAAATTAATTTCTCGAGCCAGTTCTTGTTTATAGTTTGCTCTCATTGATTGAGGGGGCAATTTTATAAATAGCATAGTATGTTTCAATAGAAAGAGGCTGATCAGGAGACCTAAGATAAAAAACACGTAGGGAATAGGGATAAAATCAGGGGTGTTATTTTGGATCCAGGATTGGGACCAAGAGAAGATAGGAAAATCAATTTGATAGTTTGCTTTTATGTAGTTGTATATGTCTGTCCTAAATTTAGTGAATTTATCCAATTTTAAAAACATATAGAGTAAGGGCACTAGAAAAGAACTTAAGCCTATAAGAGCAATGAGACCTTTGATGGCATTAAAGAAAGATCCCCAAAAATGCTTTTTCACGTATTTTTTAGCAGCTTTTCTGGTTGAGTCACCTTCAATTAGGGTGCCATCAATATCCAAGACAAGGGTGATACGTTCTTTTTCATCACGCTTAGCCCACTTTGAATCAAGCTGTATTATTGGTACGTCAGAAATCATGTTAGCTCCCTAGTTTAAGTTTTATTTTATGCTATCTTATACCAAGTCTCATAATTAAAGTCAGTATTTATATTCCATGGAAAAGTCTCAAGAAACAAACCAAAAGATTTCAGAAAAGCCTTCCAAAGATACAGCAGAATCAGCAAAACCTAAAATTGCTAGTGAGGCCGCTGCTCAAATAACTTCCAAGACAAGCGGAAAGCATATCTATCTGATTGATGGGTCTGGGTTTATTTTTAGGGCTTACCACGCTTTGCCGCCTTTGGTACGGGGAGATGGTACCCCCGTTGGGGCTGTGTTGGGATTCTGTAATATTATTTTAAAACTTTTAGATGCAAATAACATCGATAATATGGCAGTGGTTTTTGATAGTGCTCGAGCAAATTACCGCCATGATATTTATCCTGATTATAAAGCCAATCGCTCTGAAACACCCGAGGATTTAATTCCTCAATTCCCTTTATTTCGAGAGGCGTGTGAGGCTTTTAATTTGCCCCAAATCGAACTCATCGGGTATGAGGCCGATGATATTATCGCCACCTATGCAAAGCAAGCTGTTGCCCAAGGAAATGACGTTACGATCGTGAGCTCTGATAAGGATCTGATGCAACTTGTAAACGACAACGTGCGTATGATGGATCCTATGAAAAACACTTTTATTGGCTATGATGAAGTGATGGCGAAATTTGGTGTTCATCCTGATAAAGTGATTGATATTCAATCTCTTGCGGGGGATGCGTCCGATAATATTCCGGGGGTTCCTGGCATTGGCGTTAAAACTGCCGCTCTTTTGATTAATGAATTTGGTGATCTGGATACCCTTTTAGAGCAAGCACATACCATCAAGCAACCCAAGCGCCGTGAGAGTTTAATTAACCACGTAGACGATGCACGGATGTCAAGAAAGTTGGTGACATTGGCAACGGATGCGCCTTTGGAGCTAAACTTACAGGATTTCGCTTTGCACCAACCTGACCCAGAAAAACTCCATAAATTTTTATTTGCACAAGGGTTTAATACCCTCATTGGACGTCTTTTGAAACGTGGCCTTATTCAGCCTTTTAAAGGAGAAGAAATGCCCTCAAAAACGGAAGCTTCGTTGATTTCGATTCTTCAAAAAGCCCCTCAAGATTATATTTTGATCCAAGATTTAGAAACGTTAAAGAAATGGATTTTTGAAGCTCGGGATGCGGGTGTTGTAGCCTTTGATACGGAAACAACGGCTTTGAATCCAACAAAAGCAGAGCTGGTTGGGTTTTCTTTAAGTTATGAAATTGGTAAAGCTTGTTATGTTCCTGTGGGCCACCAAGTTGACGGTGAAAAAATAGACGAGGGGCAAGTTGATCTTCAAGAAGCTCTTAGTCTATTAAGAGATTTATTGCAAAATCCAGCGGTGAAAGTTGTGGGGCAAAATCTTAAATATGACATGAGGATTTTGCTGAATTATGGCATCGAAGTTGCTAGTTATGAGGACACCATGGTTATGTCCTACTGCTGTGATGGTGCTACCCATGGTCACGGATTGGACGAATTGGCCATGACTTATTTTGATCATGAGATGCTTAAATTTAAAGATCTTATGGAGGAACTGAAAAAAGCAAGTGGCCGTAAAGATGTGAATTTCTCTGACGTTGAGTTGGGTAAAGCAACGGCTTATGCTGCCGAGGATGCTGACTATACGTTTCGATTATTCCACCTCTTAAGGCAGCGTCTTTTGGAGAAAAAAGCTCATGATGTTTACCATACTATTGACTTACCTATGGTCAAAATTTTGGCCCTGATGGAGCATAAGGGCGTGTTGGTTGATCCTCAAATCTTAAGCAATATGAGTGCGAGTTTTGCGCAACATATTGAGCGCTTGTCTGGTGAAATTCATGCTCTTGCGGGCCGTGATTTTAACATTGGTTCTCCAAAACAATTAGGCGAAATTCTTTTTGATGAGCTGGGACTCACCGGCGGGAAAAAAAGTAAGTCAGGCACTTTTTCCACAAGCGTTGATATCTTGGATAAGTTGGCTGAAGAAGGTCATGAAATCGCCGAAAAAGTTTTAGAGTGGCGCCATTATTCAAAGCTCAAAAGTACTTATTCCGATGCGTTGCCCAATGAAATTTCTAGAACATCGGGGCGTGTTCATACCACCTATGGTTTGACTATCACTTCAACAGGACGCTTGTCTTCCTCTGACCCGAACTTGCAAAATATCCCTATTCGAACAGAAGAAGGGCGGCAAATTCGTCAAGCCTTTGTGGCACAAAAAGGGTACAAGCTTGTGTCATTGGATTATTCTCAGATCGAGTTGCGCTTATTGGCTCACATGGCAGATATGGATTCCCTTAAAAAAGCTTTTAAAGAAAGACGAGATATTCATACCGCAACAGCTTCTGATATTTTTTCTATCCCTTTAGACGAGGTGACTCCCGAGGTAAGACGGTCTGCAAAAGCCATTAACTTTGGAATTATTTATGGCATTAGTGCTTTTGGTTTAGCGCGTCAGCTCAATATCTCTCGTCAAGAAGCAGCGCAACATATCGAAACTTATTACGAGCGTTATCCCGGTATTCGTCGCTATATGGAAAAACAAAAAAATGTTGCCCGAGAGCAAGGTCACATTGAAACAATTTTGGGGCGCCATTGTTACATCAAAGGCCTTCATGATACCAACCCCATGCGTCGCGCTTTTGCTGAACGCCAAGCAACCAATGCACCTTTACAAGGCTCGTCGGCAGATATTATCAAGCGTGCGATGAATGGCATTGCGGCTCTTTTAGCTCCTTATAATGAGGCAGAGAAAGAGAGTGCTATTGAGCAAATTTTCCCCCAACATAGAGTCGACGTCGAGAAAGAAGAACCTAGTAAAACCATTCCTCAGCTTGACCTGTTTGGCCTTCCCGAGGGCGTGAGTTTAGGAATGCCAAAGGAAGAAAAAAAGCATCCTCAAGAACCTCAGATTATTACATTAACTCAATCGACGTGTCCCATCGTTGGCCCTTATGGTTGCAATGGAAAAGTACTTACAGGAGGCGCTGCACGACTTTTACTGCAAGTGCATGACGAACTCATTTTTGAAATAAAAGAAGAATTGGTTAAGGAGCTTGCTCCTAAAATTCAACGTCTCATGGAGAAGATCATTCACCTTAATGTGCCACTCGTTGTCGATGTGGGAATAGGAGATAATTGGGATGAGGCTCATTAGGAATTTTGGGCACGATTTTGTGGTCAGTGCAAAAGTAAGTTAATCGACTATATTACATGTGCTTTAGGCTTTTGCGTAGATAGTCATAACCCGTGATAAGAGTCAGGATACCCGCAAGCCAGAAGCAATAAAGGCCGGCGGTCTCAAAGGGAAGAATGGGAAGGGCGTCACCTACAATTAAAAAGCCAATACCAAACATTTGAATGGTGGTTTTCCATTTTGATAAGTGTGTGACAGGAAGAGAAACGTTCAAAGTAGAAAGATGCTCTCGCAATCCTGAAACTAGGATTTCACGACATAAAATAATCACCGCAGGAATGAGCGTTAAACCGCTAATGCGACCAAAGCCAGCGAGCATAATCAAAGCAGCAGCTATAATAAGCTTGTCGGCTAAGGGATCGAGGAAACGACCAATGTCGCTTTCTTGTTTGGTCGCTCTGGCGACAACGCCATCAAAATAGTCTGTGAGGCAGGCAATTAAAAACAGAATAGAGGCTGTGATGAAACTAAAGGGAGCTTCAATATAAAAAAGCCCGATCAATACAGGAATAAGTCCAATACGCATTAAGGTGAGGATGTTAGCGATATTTTTAACTTTAAACACTGTGTTTCCTGTTTTAAATCACTATATTAGATAATAGCTAAGTCTAACTGGAATGAAGAGAAAGATAAACCTTTTTTGCAAGGTTTTTGCTAATTCCTTCAACATTTTGTATGTCTTCAATGCTCGCTGATTTTACAGCCACAGCTGATCCAAAGTGTTGTAATAACGCACGCTTGCGTGCAGCGCCAACCCCATCAATATTATCCAAAAGAGACTTTTTTAGGCCTTTTGTACGTTTTGCACGGTGAAAGGTAATGGCAAATCGGTGCGCTTCATCCCGCAGGCGTTGCAAGTAATGAAGGGTTCCAACCTGTTGATCTAATTTAAATCCTTGAGGAGATCTTTTTGTAAAAAATGTTTCTTTTCCAGCATTACGATCTACACCTTTAGCAATAGCGAGGAGGGGAATATCAATGTTGAACTCATCGAAGACTTTTTGTGCTGCGCTTAATTGGCCTTTGCCGCCGTCGATAACGACAAGATCTGGGAAAGGGGATCGCTCCTTGTCTTTGGTAAGAGAGCCTTGAAAACGCCGCTTTAAAACTTCTGCCATCATGGCAAAATCATCTCCAGGTGTTATCTCCTTGGATTTAATATTAAATTTTCGATAGTGCTTTTTCTCAAAACCATGCAGCCCTGAAACAATCATAGAACCAATGGCATTGGTGCCTTGAATGTGACTGTTATCATAGACTTCGATGCGTTCGAGGGGACGGGAAAGATCAAGGATGCTAGACAGGCTTTCAAGGTGCTCTTGCTCTTTTTTCTTTGAAAGCAGTTGGCGTTGTAAAGCTTCACTGGCATTTTTAAATGCTATATCAAGGACACTTTTTTTTGTCCCTCTTTGGGGTGTCGCAAGGATAATTTTGTGAGGTTGGTCTTGCTGAAGAGCTTGTTGTAAAAGAGGAATTTTAAGGGGGAAATTTGTAAAAACATAAGGCGGAATTTCTTTTCCTACATAAAATTGGAGAAGAAAAGCTTCAAAAATATCTTCCCTTGATTGGTCCGTTGTGCCTTGAATAAAAAAACTATGGGTGCCGTAGTTACTACCGTTTCGATAGAAAAACCCTTGAATGCAAGTCTGTTCATTGAGGGTTGCTAGAGCAAAGAAATCAGCATTTTTAAGACCTGCAATGTTGACCGTTTGATGGGCCTGGAGTTTTGTGAGGGCTTTTATTTGATCCCGAAGAAGAGCTGCACGTTCATAGTTATGTTGGGCACTTTTCTGAAGCATAGAAGCCGTTAAGCTTTTTTGAACCTTTTGCGTTTTTCCAACAAGAATAGTTTTGACTTGTGAAATAGACTCTTGATAGCTGTTTTCAGAGATTTTAGAAACACACGGAGCACTGCAGCGTTTAATATGGTATTGCAGGCAAGGCCTTTTTCGAGCCTTGAAATAGGAATTGGTACAAGATCGTACTTTAAAGGTCTTTTGAAGAGTGATAATGACTTCGTCAATGGCTCCCGAGGAAACAAAAGGCCCAAAAAAATCCCCGCTTTCTTTGCGATCACCTCTGTATTTTGAGAGCCTAGGCCAAGGGTGATCAGAGAGGTGAATATACGCAAAAAATTTATCATCTTTAAGGCGCATATTATAGGGAGGATCATATTGCTTGATGAGATTGGCTTCCAATAATAAGGCTTCAACTTCTGAAGGTGTAATCACAAATTCCATGCGAGTGGTTTCAGAAATCATCCGTTGAAGGCGAAGAGGAAGCTTATTGGGAAGAGTGTAATTGCTCACGCGTTTTTTTAAGCTGAGCGCTTTACCAACATAGAGCACCTTTTGTTTTGCATTCAGCATGCGATAAACCCCTGGCTTATCAGGCAGGGTTTTGACATAGCTCTTAATGGTTTGCGCACCAATAGCTAAGGAGGTAGAAGGATTCACTTTTGTCATGGGAAATATTGTAACAGAAAAGTTTTATATATAGTACCTCTGCAAAAGGCTCTTTTATATAATCGATTCAATAAAATCCCAGACGTCGTTCCTGCGTTCTTAAACGATGAAGTATATAGTAAATTATCTTTGCACTAACCGTTTGTTCCTGCGCTCCTAAGNNATATAGCCATCGTCGCTTGCGCCTAGACTGGAACTTTATTGGATTGATTATAGAGATAAATTTAGGCTGCGCTTTGCCCTTTTCCCTCATTATATTCATCGGCAACATTTTGGCGGGTATTACGGGGAAGGACGAGGGTAAATGTTGTGCCAACACCAGCCTTGCTTGTGACGATGATTTCGCCACCTAAAATCTCGGAGAATTTTTTCGTAATGGTAAGCCCAAGCCCTGTACCACCAAAGTTACGGGTGGTTGAGCTATCGGCCTGAGAGAAAGGCTGAAATAGTTTTGCCATTTGCTCGTCTGTGATGCCAATTCCAGAGTCAGCAACAGCAAAAAAAACAAATTCTCTGTTTCCTTTTGAGGACGCTTTGACATCGAAGGTAACTGTCCCATCCTTTGTAAATTTACAAGCATTGCTAAGAAGATTAAAAACCATCTGACGTAGTTTTGTGAGATCAGAGTAGATTTCTCCAATATCGTCGGGAAGGTTAAGGACAACTTTGTTATTGTTCTTTTTAGCAGCAGGATAGATAATATCCAACAGTGTCTCTGAAATTTCTTTTATATCAAAAGTTTCAAGGTGGATGGTCATTTTTCCAGCCTCGAGTTTCGAGACATCCAAGATATCATTAATGAGAGATAAAAGATGACGACCTGAGTTATTAATTTTCTTGAGATCTCCCACAATCATGTTATCGCCACTATCTTGGGCATCTTCTAAAAGCATATCGCTATAGCCAATAATAGCATTAAGAGGGGTGCGGAGCTCATGACTCATGGTTGCAAGGAACGTTGACTTTGTTTGATTAGCTGCCTCTGCAGCTTTAACAGCTTCGGAGAGTTGGTTTTCTCGGCGAGCTTCATTGGACATATCTTTTGCAAAGATGTAAAAGCCGATCATTTTTTTGGTAACATCATCGGAATAGGCAGGTACGATCACGAGGGAAAGGTAGAGAGTTTTCCCTTCTAAAGTTCGTGCCTCTACATTTAACAGAGCACGCTCTTTATCTTCAAAGCCGTTGGCAATGATATTTCTAAGTTTTTCTTGATCACGCTCGCTCAGAAGTTCAAAGAAGCTTTTATATTGTAACTCTTGCGCATTGCCATCCATAATGTCGCTATAGGCTTCATTGATACGCAAATGAAAGCCATTCTCATTAATAAAGGCAACACCATTAACGGCGCTTTCAAGAGCATTAACAAGGTTGCGATACTCTGATTCTTTTTCTTTTTGCTCGGTGACGTCAAAGAAATAGCCCATAAGGTGAAGTTCTTTGGTATGAGATAAACGAACAACTTTTGCGCGCTCGTGCATCCAACGAACACTTCCATTTTTATGAATAAGACGGTAATCCAAAAAGTATTCATGACTGAGCTGTGGCTTCAAGCCAATGGTTTTTTCAATTTTTAGGATGTCATCAGGGTGAATGATTTCGATGTAACGACGGGTATTATTAAGAAATTCACTAGGCGGATAACCAGTAATTTCTTTAAATTGCCCACTGAGATAATCCATTCGCCAATTGCGCTCGGGAATACAACTAAAAATAACGCCAGGTGCATTTTGAATAAGAGTTCGGTATTTTTGTTCTTGGCGGAAAAGATCAGTTGTCATTCGATTTGCAAGGTCAAGAGCGCGCTGGCGCATGGTTAAAACGGACCAGAAAAAAGCAGTAACCAGTAAACTTATCACTAAAGAGATCAGTAAAACTGTGATAAGAGAAGCTGGCAAAGTAAGCTTCCCTCCATAAAGCGTAAGTCCTGGATAGTAATATCCTGTATGAACTTGAAAGGTTAGCCCTGCAATTGTTTTGGTGAGAGTTTGATTAAAAACGGTATGCTCTTGATTTGATAAAGGCGTTATATGAAAGCCTTCTGAGTCTTCCTGATCAACCGTGATCCTCATGTGAATCTTTTTAAAGTCAGGGTCTGTCTTTAAGAGATTTTGAAACAAATCCTTAATGTAAATCGGGGCTGCAACCCACCCATAAAAATTTTGTCGTCTAGAGAGCGCGTTACTTATTGGCGTGTTTGCATGGTAAATTGGTGTATAAATAACAAAAGCAGGCTTGGCTTTCTGGTTCTCTTCGCTTCTCAGTCGATTGACGTATGTCATTTTTGTTTTATTTTCGTCTCGCGAGTTATCTAAAGCTTGTCGGGTGGATTTATACTGCCTAACATTCAAGCCCTCCCAGGATTTAGAAGTGTTAGAAGCTGCATATTGAATAATTGCTAATTCATCACGGTTGTAGTCTTCAGGGGATACTAGCTCTAAATTGCGAGCATTTTGTTGCCGGTCTTGTTCTAAGAAGGCTGCGAGGTCTTTTTTATAAACAGGCATAATGATAGAAATACTATGAATACCTGGATAGCGCTTTGGGTATAAAATTTGCTGTGCATAAGGTGTCCACTCTTTTAACGAAATATTCGGAGACATTGAAAAAACAGCTTTTATGCCGTGAAGCATTGCGAAATAGCGATAAAAAGCATTGTCTAGTTGCGAATTAAATGTTGAGATTAGTTGCTGATTATAATGACGCTCAAATTCATTGTCTTTATAAACGTGGTAGCTGGTGGTGATAAGCGTGGTGATAAGACAGCCATATAAAACGCGACTGACATATTTTGAAATTTTTAGGTGGGAGTCAATATTCTCCGTATTTAGGCGCTTTTCCAGTTGCGTGAAGCCATTGGAAAAGCGCTTAAATAACTTTTGGATCATAGATAACTTAACGTTTTCTGTTGTTTCGCCTGTACTCAACGCAGAAACTCCCAGCTTGTTTTTCTTATTAATCCCCTCCATACTACGATGGAAATAGTGTATTTTATCTTAACAAAATGAATATAATTCCATAAATTAACTACTATAATACAGTTTAAATTCCGCAGGACTAGGACATTGGCTGACATAGTCTATTTCTTGACGTTTTAGCTGCATATAGCTATTAATTTGGTCTTTTGTAAAAACATTACCTTGGGTTAAGAAATCCGAGTCTTCTTTCAGAGACTCCATAGCTTGATGCAAGTTAGAAGACATTAAAAAGTCTCCGTCGAGCTGCGAAATATCTTTTTCATATAAGTTTTCTTCTAGTGCTTCTCCTGGATCAATCTTGTTTTTAATACCATCAAGACCAGCCATTAACATGGCAGAAAGGCAAAGGTAGGGGTTAGCTGTGGGGTCAGGAAAACGGACTTCGATGCGTTTTGCTTTTGTGTTTGCACTATAGGGAATTCGGATGGCAGCAGAACGATTCCGAGCAGAATAGGCCCGATAAACCGGCGCTTCATATCCAGGAATAAGGCGTTTATAACTGTTGGTTGTCGGATTGGTAAAGGCATTTAGTGCCCGAGCATGTTTTAAAATACCGCCAATATAATGTAAAGCCATTTGAGAGAGATCATTATATCGGTCTCCAAGAAAGAGGGGGGTATCCCCTTTCCAGATGGATTGGTGAACATGCATCCCAGAGCCGTTATCTCCTGAAATCGGCTTTGCCATAAATGTTGCTGTTTTATCATGTTGATGACAAACATTAAGAATGCCGTATTTAAAAAGCTGCAGATTATCAGCTGTTGTCAAAAGTGTTGAGTAATCAAAGCCAAGCTCATGTTGAGCGGACGCAACTTCATGGTGATGTTTGATGACACCCATGCCTAATTCTTTGAGGACAAGGAGCATGTCAGATCGCAAATCACCTAGGCGATCAACGGGCGCAACAGGCGCATAACCGGCTCCTTTGTTGGGCCTGTGTGATAGGCCATCAGTTAGCAAGTCATCATTGTTGAAGAAAGGGTTGGTTGGTGAGGCGCTTTCTTCAGAATGAAGATTGTAAAAAGCATAGGTCTCGTTGACGTCATAATTGACACGATCAAAGACAAAGAACTCAGGTTCTGGTCCAAAATAGGCGTCTGTTCCAAGACCTGACTCCACAAGGTAGGCTTCTGCTTTTCTAGCAACAGTACGAGGATCCCGCTCGTAACCTTTTTGTGTTGAAGGGTCAACAATGTCACAGAAAATAATAAGCGTTGAGTTTTTGGCAAAAGGATCTGTCACAATGCGGCTTAAATCTGGAATCATGCTCATGTCGGAGTCGTGAATAGGCTTCCAGCCCGCAATGGAAGAACCATCAAAGGCAATACCGTTTTCAAAGATATCATTGGTCAAGCCATCGATGTGAAAGGTCATGTGGTGCCAAATCCCTCGAGGGTCTGTGAAACGAAAATCCACATCAATGATGCCTTGATCTTTAATTTGTTTGAAAAGGGCTTCGATTTGTTGGGAAGTTGGTTTGTGGATCATGATACCTAAGGTTCACTCTTTATTTGTTTTATAATGAAACTTTAGGTCAGGAATTCCTTCCTGACCAGAGAAAAATTGTAACAAGATATTACAAAACAGATTTTTTTCTTTTTCTATTTTCCAGTTTGATCTCCTTCCTCATCAACGACAGCAAAGGCAGTATCTCGTAATGTGGGATAAAGGTCAGGACGAACATCACGTTTTGCTAAGCAATACCCCTTAAAAAGAAGCATCATTTTTTTTCTAAGAGGTGAGAAAGCACTCTCATCAGTTTCTTCACTTGAAAAAATTAAATGAATGCCAACGGCCCGTGTTTCTTCTTTTGTAATTCCTTCTACAAGTGACCCAAGAGCCTCGGAAAAACTTGGTGCAAGGTGAAAGCGACCTGTGAAAAACAGAGCTTTACTGGCAGGAACAAAGGAGGATGGGTTTTCTAAAGGAACATGGGCGCATATAGGGCCGACAGATGTAAGAGAGGAAGGAACATCCGAAAGAGTTAATTTGTCTAGGTCGGGCGTTTCAGACAGAGTGTTTCTTAGAATTTCAAGGCACTCGGCGGATTTGGGAAGAGTCATTTGGGAGAGTTTTTTACCTTTTAAGCCTTTAAGATGCGCAACAAAGCCGGAGATCATGATTGAAGAGTATTTCTTACCTTGATGTTCTTTAAGGATATAATAATTAATATGAGGTGTTGTTGTCCCCGTTGTTCTATGGGGCTCTACGGAAATCATCCCAAGAAAATTATCCTTACTATCAAAAAATGAATGAACAAATTCAGCAAAAAATAACCCAACACTCTCTTCTTCTGGTGTTCTAAGAACAACAGGATGAGCGAGATTCTCCGCAGCGCATAAAGCAAAAACGCAATTTGTTGTTAAGCCGTCTATAGAGGACATGAACCAGTCAGAAATTCTGTTATAAGGTTTTTGAGGTACTGTCTCAGCATTAATAATAAGGTATTCATCAGGGGTGGTTGATCTTAAATAATGCCCTTTGTCGCCACAGAGAATGTGTGGACAGCGTCTTTTCATCTGTCTTGTTAAATCTTCTCTGATATCCTCAGGAATAGCAAAAGAGCTCTCACTGCTTGAGGCAAATGTTAAGGGGGTCGTAAAGAAAAAGAGTGTGAAAAAGAAGACGCAAAAGCGCGTTGTGATAGACATGATGGTTCTCCCTGTTTTTATTTAAGAACGCTCTGCAAAAGTCTCTTTTGGCGATAAAAAAGCAAAGGTTCAGCTTTCGCGGGACGCACATACTAAAGGTATGCTTGCGTTTCCACGTTCTCGCTTCACTTCTTTCTCATCCAAAACCGCTTCACTTAGATTTTTTGCAGAGCTTTCTAAAGTTTACAAGTTAACGCAATTCAGCGCAAACGTAAGTTGGTCTTAAAATTGAATCTTTTAAAAAGGCCTGAGCTTTTTGCTCTAAGGATTCTTGATCGCTATGGTGAGCATCAAGGCCGCTGAGGACTAAAATAGAATCAATGCCAAAGTCGGATGCCCCT
>DOCA01000085.1:828-7911 GCA_003503995.1 Holosporales bacterium | reverse complement strand
CCTAACAACCAGGACCACCTCATTAGGGAAGTGAGTTTCTCTTAAATTATGACAAAATAGGCTCTCCATGAAAAAAAATAGTTTTTTCTTACTGATATCATTTTTTTTAATTGCCTCTTATTCCTTTGCGAGCAATTTCAAACGTGAAGTTATTATTGTTGTTGATGGTATTTCAACTGGGAGGTATTTAGCACCCCTTTTCCTAGAAAGTGGTTATGACGTTGTGCATGTTTCCTCAAATTTAGGTAAAAAATTGAATGTGCCTTTTAAAGAGCAGGATTATTTTAAAGCTTTTGAGGAATCAGATATGCTGGTCGAGGAAATTAAAAGCTTAAATAAAATCGTAAAAGCTGTGGTTCCGGGTTGTGAATCAGGTATTGATTTAGCTGAAAAATTGCAGAGAGATTTTAACCTGCCGCGAAATAAACTTGATCCTTCCCACAGCACTCGTCACAAATTTTATATGCAGGAACGTCTGCGTCAAGCAGGTTTACCGACCATCAATTAGCTTTTAACTCATGATTATCAAGAGCTTTTAAGGTGGGTTGAAAAGCGGTCTTATCCTATTGTATTAAAGCCTATGGATAGTGCTGGATCCGATAACGTTTATATTTGTGGTAACGAGTCGGAATTGAAAAAATATTTCCAGAAAATTCTTAATTCAACAAATATATATCACGCTAAAAATAAAAAGGTTTTATGTCAGGAATATATCGGTGGACAAGAGTTTATGGTGCACACTGTGAGCAAGAAGGGTGTTATCTATGTTGCTGAAATTATTAAAAAACACAAGACGGTTCAGAGTAATTTGCCCCTTAATGATTATTCAGAGCTTATTGATCTCGATGATGAAAATTTCCAGCTTTTGTCCGATTTTATAAAACAAGCTTATTTTGCTTTTGGCATTCAAGAGGGCGCGGGGCGATCCGATATAAAAGTTATAAGTCATAAGGGAAAAAAGATTCCTTATTTAATTGAAGTCGCTCCAAGATTAGGGGGGACAGGCTTACCTTCTGCAATCAATGAGGCCCAAGGATTTAGTCAGACTTCTTTGCTTGTTGATAGTATTGTGCGCCCGAATTTATTGAATAGCTTTTCAAACAAAAGAATCCCAGAGAATAAGAGAACTGTCGTTGTTTATCTTTTTTCTCCTCTCTCTGGCATTTTAAAAAAAGTGCCAGCTCCTCAAATTTTTAGTCACCTGAAAACCTTTTATAACCTAAAATTTTATTATAAAAAGGGTTGGGAAATAGCAAAAACAACGGACATCACGAATTTTCCAGGGTATATTTATTTGGTCGGTATTCAAAAAGACATTGAGGAAGATATTAAAAGGATAAGGGAAATTGAAAAGACTCTCTATGATACTCTTATCAATTAATCTACCACAGTCTTTTCAAAAAGATTTAAGACGTTTTCGCTGATCGCTCTTTTTGAGAGTGAAATCTTAGGCTATGCTTTTTGATTTTCTAATTGCTTTTGATTAACTTCCTGTATCCTTAAACACTTGCTGTAGGCGAGCGTCTTTGAGTAATTTCTAAATGGTTTCTTTATAGATGGCAGGGTTGTTTGAGGGGACAGGGATGTGGGCTGCATATTCAAATAATAAGTCGCCAAAGTCTATGGTGCTTTGGGCAAAATTATACTTTATGTTATCGTACTTTTTCTTAAGATAGGGACTCTGTGCCCATTGTATAAAGTTGTGAAGCCAAACAATTTCGCCTGTATGATCAAGATTTCGCAGCGTTAAATAATCTTCCCAGGATTGAATTAAGACAATGGTGATGTATTGCTCTTCCGCTTCAGAGCGCATGGTTGGGGGCGTTTTTTTTCCTTCTGTTAGTTTATAAAAGGTCGCATTGTTGTAATAGAGGCTGGCAATAAATTCGGGACGGACATGCTCTGCTTCTTTTAAGAGTTGGTTGGGAAAAAGCCATAATTTATCAATAGCGGTTTTCGTGAATTGGGCCTTATTAATGGAGTTTTGTGACTCAAGACCTACGGTGGTAAGAATCACGTTTAAGGATAAGACAACAACAGCAATGCTACCCATAATTGAAATAAAAACAGAGGTTCGTGAGTCTTTGAATTCAACAGGTTTGATAAAAACAGCTGCAATACCTCCGACGATAAGAAGGAGAAGAGTAATGGCAGGAATTATAACAGCGTAGCTCAACATACAACAAATCCAAGTTTATTATTATATATTGAGACTGCTACGAGTATATTAAGAATATATTAATTGGCTAAATTGTCAATTTTTCAAGCTATTCACTCACCACTCTGATCGGTGGGCTTTTCCTCTTCGGGAGATTCTTTTCCAGACTTGAGGTCTGATTGGAACTGAGCTTCGGAGAGCAGGATTTTTTCCTCGCTCGGCATATTAAGGACTGTCACAATATCTGATTTGAATTCTCGGCGGTAAATGATCCAAACAATACAGCTGGTGGCAATCATGAAAAACCAGGGATTAAGAAGCCAAGCAATACCGCCAAGGGCAAAATAATAAGTACGCAGCCCTCTGTTCATGTGCTTTGCAGACATGGTTAGAACCATGGCAGCGCGCCTGCTTGCGGGGATGTAGTCATCCATATTTTCTTTGGGTTGTGGCATAGCACCAATGAGGATATTAGCATAATTTAATTGCCGTAGGGCCCATGTGTATTTGAAATAGGCATAAACAAATAGAATAACCATTAAAGCTAGTTTTGTGTACCAAATAGAAAGGGTTGGTCGTGTGGCGCAGGGCAGTTCACGGATAACATCAAGGGCCGCATCAGAAGCACCAACGATGGCAAGAATACCAGCAATAATCAAAATGGAGGTGGAGGCAAAAAAAGCAATGCTCTGGTGAAGGCTGCTGACAATGTTAACATCCACAACACGATTTTCCCGCGAGAGAACATTTGTCATCCATTGAATGCGGTAAAGATACATACGCGCGCTTAAACCCCGAGAGCTATGAACGTAATTATCCACAATAAGACTGTAACCAATCCAGCAAAAAAGAAACCAGCCAAGGGCAACCAAATCCGTCGGGGATGTTTGGATAAAGTCTTTAATACTAAGAAGGAATAGTTCTAAATCCATTTGAATCCTGCGGCGATGATGATTGTGAAAGGTGTTTGGAAAATCTTTCTCCTTGGTTATTATATGAAATTCGTTTATATATGTCACTATAGAAACCGTTGCAAAAATCTTTTTAAGAAAGGGGCTGCTTGCATAGGTATTCACTAGGTGCTTTCATATAAATAATTGTAAAAGAGAAAATGGCAAAAGAAGATTTAATTGAATTCCAAGGTAAAGTGACTGAAATTTTACCCAATGCGATGTTCCGAGTTGAACTTGAAAATGGCCATGTAATTTTGGCACAAGTTTCTGGGCGTATGCGCAAAAACCGTATCCGTGTTTTGCAAGGTGATACGGTAACCGTTGAGATGACGCCCTATGATCTGACAAAAGGTCGCATTACTTTCCGTGAAAAGTAGTTATAGCTAATCATTTTTACGTTTATACTTTGTTGCTGCGCTCCGTACCTATAAGAATAGGCGTTGTTGTTGGCGCCTCGCGTACACGAAAAATTAATCAACTATAGACAGACGAAAAGCAAAGTTAAGTTAAATTGTGCAAAACGGTATTTACCTCACAAAAACAGACCAAGATCTTAAGCTTCTTCATATAGAAGAGGGTGAAGTGCTAGATGTGCTCATAGAGACAGGGGCGCCTTTAGTTGGGACACTTTATATGGGGCGTGTCTCTGCAAAGGATGGTCCTTCTTTCTGGGTTCATATTGGCCTTCAAAAGCCAGCTCTTTTGCAACACCCTCGACAAAATTATCAAGTAGGGCAACGGGTTCTTGTTCAGCTAAAACGTCCCCCTCTTATTGAAAAATATCTCACTAAAAATGCCGAAGTCTCTGATGCTATTTCTGTTTCTGGGGATTTTCTTTATTATACACCAGGTAAAAAGGGCATTCATTTTTCTTCTCAAATTCGGGATAAAGATTGGCGAAGTTCTACCCTTGAAGCCTTAAATGCTGTTGCAGAAAACGAAGAAGGAATTGTTTTAAAAGGCCTTTCCTATGGAAAAAACGTTAAACTCATTACGCAAGACTTACATGATGTTCGATTGAGATGGCAACAAGTCCAACAGGATTATCAAGCTGCAGAAAAAATAGGGCAAGTGATTCACCAAGGAGAGGCGCCTTGGGTGTCTTATGTTTTGGATCATAAGAAAGAGCCTATTTTTACAGATAATGCCGACCTCGTTGTTCTCTTAAAGCAAAAGAATGTTTCTGAAAAACGTCTTAACTTCTCTTTAAAACCATCATGGAAGGTGCTTTTGACTGAAAGTTTAGATGCCCTTCTTGAGGAACAAGTGCCTCTAAGGGGTGGTGGGTATCTTATTGTTGAAGAGGGACATACCTTAACAGCCATTGATGTCAACACGACGGCCTCAGGAGATACACAATTAACTCTCGGTGTGAAGTTGACTTCTGATAATGCACGTTTCGAATTTGCTCAACTGGCTTTAAATGAGTCTATTCGGCAGCTTTATTTGCGAAAGATTGGCGGTATTGTTGTCATTGACTTACCAAGGCTCTCAAATTTGAAGCATCAAAAGGCTCTGTTGAAAACAGCAAAGTCCTATGAGGATTCAAGTCTTCAGGTTTTAGGGCTTACAAAATCAGGTCTTTTAGAAATGACAAAGCGAAAAGATGAAATGTCTTTAAAACAAATTTTTGAGGGTGGAGAGCGCTAGGAGATGACTGATATAGATGCGAGTAAAAAAGAATTGCCTCAAAAATGCGCTTTATGTGAGAAAAAGGCTGTTCGGGCTTTTCGTCCTTTTTGTTCTAAAAGGTGTAAGGATATTGATCTTGGGAATTGGTTTACAGGAAAATACGTGATTGTTGGAGACGAAGAGCATGAAAAACAAGTTGAGGGTGAAGTTATTCCCTTAAAGAATGAATAATCATAAAAAAAGCGCTTTAACCCATTGCCTTTGGGTGAAAAAACAGCTATTAAAAAGTACGACTACCATTGTCGTATAAAGTTCTGCGGGCGTGGTGAAATTGGTAGACACGCTAGATTTAGGTTCTAGTGACTTGCGTCGTGGGGGTTCAAGTCCCTCCGCCCGCACCATATTTGATAAAAGAGTTTAATTAGCAGACAATAAAAGTGAGACTTCCCCATGGAAATCAAAAAAGACACAGTAGACGGTTTAAAACATACTTACCAAGTTTCTGTGGCTCCTGAAGCCATTGAAATGCGCGTTAAGAGCCGTATTCTTGAAGCCGGTAAGGGAGCTAAAATTCCTGGGTTTCGTCCAGGTAAAGCTCCTCTTCAAATTTTACAGCAACGTTATGAAAGTAACGTTCGTCCAGAAGTTATTCGCACGCTAATTGACGAATCTTACCGCAAGTTATTGCTCGAGAAAAAACTGCGTCCAGCAGGTCAACCACAAATTACTGTTGACTCTTATGATGTAAATAAAGCTCTTGAATGCACCTATGAATTTGAAGTGCTTCCTGAAATTAAAGAGATTGATCTTAAGAAAAAGGTAAAGCTTGAAAAGCTAACCAGCGACGTTGAACAAAAAATGGTTAAGAGTGCTCTTGACCGTATTGCTAGCACAAATAAAACAACAGAGCCTCTTAAAAAAGAGCGTGTTGCCCAAAAGGGAGACACGGTTTTTATTGATTTTGAAGGACGCACAAAAGACGGGCCCATTTCTGGTGGTTCTGGTAAAGGTGTTAGTCTTGAGCTCGGGTCTGGCTATTTTATTCCTGGTTTTGAAGAGCAAATTGCAGGCATGAAAAAAGGGCAGAATAAGAAAATCAACGTTCCTTTCCCGGATGATTATTCCTCTTCTGATCTCGCTGGTAAAGAGGCAACATTTGATTGTACGCTACAAGATATCCACACCTCTATTATTCCAAAAATTGACAATGCTTTTTGTGAGAAGATGGGTTTTAAAACCTTGAAAGAACTCGAAGAAGCTATCAAAAATCAATTGGTTGCTGAAAATGAGCGTATGTCCTTCTTGGTTGCTAAGAAAGATGTTTTGGATGCTCTTGATAAAGAAAAAATTGATCTTCCTGCCAGTCTTGTCGAAAATGAAGTGCGTCAAATCACAGCTCCTGAAGATGCTGCTGACGACCTTGATGATAAGAGTGATAAAAAGGCGACTAAAAAATCTAAAAAAGAGACTGATGAAGAAAAGAAAATGCATGGCATTGCAGAGCGTCGTGTGCGTCTTGGTTTAATTTTGGCTGACATTGGTAATAAAAATAATGTTGAAGTCACCAACAAAGAACTTCAACAATCAATTATTGAGCAAGCGCGCCGCTATCCTGGCGAAGAGCAAAAGGTTATGGAGTATTTCCAAAAGAACAAGGAAGCTCAACAATCTTTGCGTGCCCCAATTTTTGAGGATAAAGTGATTGCTTTAATTATCTCAAAAGCTGATATGAAAGAGAAAAAAGTTTCTCAAGAGGCTTTAGAAAAAGCTGTGAAGGCAGTAACAGAGGCAGAAGTTTAAGCCTTAAGGTTTAGAGCAACAAAGAAGAGGAGCGTTTTGAGCGCTCCTTTTTTTATGTGATAAAATTAAAAACCTTTTGGTGAGCTTTGCAGAGTAGGGTACTATGAAAGTAGCTTATTAATTCATATAGGAGCCTTAGATGCCAAGAGATTCACTAGACGTTTTCCAAAATACACTTGTTCCCATGGTTGTTGAACAAACAGCTAGAGGGGAGCGTTCCTACGATATTTTTTCCCGTCTGTTAAAGGAGAGAATTATTTTCGTGACCGGAGAAGTCAACGATGCCATGTCGACTCTCGTCTGTGCACAGCTTCTTTTCCTTGAATCAGAAAGCCCTTCTAAAGATATCTATATGTACATTAACTCTCCAGGAGGTGTTGTCTCTTCTGGTTTTGCTATGTATGACACCATGCAATATATCCGCCCTGATGTGGCGACCCTTTGTATTGGACAAGCGGCTTCTATGGGGGCTACATTGTTGCTAGCAGGTCAAAAAGGTAAGCGTTATTGTTTGCCTAATTCTCGGGTGATGATTCACCA
>DOCA01000085.1:0-822 GCA_003503995.1 Holosporales bacterium | reverse complement strand
GTTCTTGAGGATGCCATGGAACGTGATAATTTCCTAAATGCAGAAGAAGCCAAAAAATTTGGTATCGTGGATGAGGTCGTGACACAAGCTCCTATACCGGCAGCTGCTGCTTAAGGTTTACCTCTGAAATTTATAAGAACCTTTTAAAGGCAATGAGCTTTGTGCTTGTTGTCTTTTTTTTATTTTATAGTCAATTCAATAAAATCCCAGACGTCGTTCCTGCACTCCTAAACTATGAAGTATAGTCGTCGTCGCTGGCGCCTAGACTGGAACTCTATTGAATTGACTATATATAGGAGCCTTTTGCAAAAGGCTCTTTTGCCGATAAAAAAGATCCCAGACGTTCTCAGAGTCATTTGCTCCTAAACTATAAGATATGTCGTCGTCGACTGCTCTTTCCTAGACTGAAACCTTGCTGTAAAAAGACTATTGTTCTCTATCATTCTTTGGCAAGACAGAGCATTTCTTGATAATTTTTGCCTTATTTTTTAAAAAAAGTTTGACATATGAGAAAGAATGTCCATATATATAATAGAAATGTTTTAGAAGTCTTTTTCTAGGGCTATGAGTTTGAAAAAAATAATAATTAAAAAGTTCTATGGGATATCCTAGGGACTTTCTAAGCGCGTGTCGCTTTCTCTTTCTCTTGTCTTTTAAAAATGCCATAACATGAACCTCCACTGAATCTAATTGATTTTTGTCTGAGGATTTTCCGTGATTTTTTTCTTTGAAAAGATTTCGATGTTTCACGTGTTTTGCATAAAAGAGCCATAGGCTCCATGATGCTTTGAACTGCACGCTATAGTAGTTTAGTTTTGGAGC
>DOCA01000090.1 GCA_003503995.1 Holosporales bacterium | reverse complement strand
AGTCGGATAAGAGAAAGACATTTCTGTCTTTCCCTCTCCTAAGAACGGAGCGTGCGACTTTCACCGCACTCCGCTCAAGCCTTTATAAGGCAGATTATCTCTGCCCAGTCATGTTCTTATTTTATTCCCTATCCGTCTTTTAAAATAGTCATTAAATTCTGGGTCAAAGGGATGAGCTTTACCTTTTATTTTTATGTGTCTCTTTATTTTGGTACTCGAGGCGCTTTGTAGGTGGACTACTTTCGTTTCGTTATCCACCTTTATTGGCGCGCTAAACACCCAATTACGTTGTCCGACTGACTTAAAGTATTTCTTAAACGCCCAGACGCGGCTTTTATGAGGGTGTTTCCTTCGTATCCATTGAGCAAGAGACTCATAAATTTGGTAGTCAATATATTGATAAGCTTTTGAAGAGCAAGCATGGCGATAATAATTGCACCAGCCTCTGATTTTGGGATTCAGGGTGAATATCAATTTATCAGCACTGCATCCTCTCAAAGATTTAATGTTTTCGCGGGCACCCGTCAAGAATCTTTTAATGCTTTCCTTTGAAGGTTGGCATAAAAGGGTTCCTTTATACTTTCGGATATTAAATCCTAGAAAATCAAATCCTTCATCGATATGACAGATATTTGTCTTCTCCAGTGATAGTTCAAGGCCTCTCTTATTCAGGAAGGCTTCCACAAAAGGTTGAACCTCCGACTTTAACATCTCTCGATTCTTTCCTGTAATGATGAAATCATCAGCGTAAGAGACAATATTAACTTTTGAGCCTGCTTTGAAACATTTCTTTAATTCTGCTTCAAGGCCGCTCAAAGTCATTACGGCTAAAGTTGGAGAAATAATTCCCCCTTGTGGTGTTCCATCTAGGGTTGGAAAATAACTGCCATTTTCCATGAATCCGGCCTTTAAGAATTTCCGTAGGATCGTTTTATCCATTGGAATGGTCTTTAAAAGCCAGTCATGGCTTATCTTATCGAAGCAAGATTTTATATCCCCTTCCAAAATCCAAGGAGCTGACCGCTTCCATGACAGAACAGTAAAGCATTGTTTTATGGCATCGGCTGTGCTCCGCTTAGGTCGAAACCCATAGCTATTTGGATCTGCCTTCTCTTCACAAATAGGCTCAAGAGCAATCTTCCATAAGGATTGCATCGCTCTATCCTTCATTGTGGGGATAGACAAAGGTCTTAATTTACCTCCTTTCTTTGGGATATAAATGCGTTTTAGCGGTTGAGGTTTGTACCCTTTCCGTTTCAACGCCATTGCGCCTTTCATCTTTAGTTGCGATGAGCTCCAAAGAACTTTATCAACTCCAGAGGTCTTAGCTCCTTTGTTAAGAACAACCCGTCTAACAGCAAGACATTTACCATAAAACGAGTGTGTCAGAATACGTTGTAAGGCCTTAGCCTTTCCAACACGGTCTGACCTTATGGCCTTCGCAATACGCATTTGAAGCCGTCTTACATGCTTTTCCACAGAAGGCCATTGAATGTCCTCCCAAGCAGAAGCGCGTGCTGAAGGTGCACCAATCATTGGCAGAGCCATTGTTGTCATTTGCTTTCCTCCATTATGTCGGTTCCTCAAACCTTCTTACGATTAAAGACCAGTTGGACGTGGGCTCACTTTCGTGCCGAGTAACATTTAAAATCGTATTCGATCCATTACAAATCGACATTCGCTTCTTCCAACCTCCTATCCCTGCAGAACCATAGGAAAACCTCACGATTTTCTGTCCTTTTCAATTTTGAAGAGGAGTTCTACAGAGTTTACACGTTTCTCTGAATAGATATTGATGGGTTAGGTTCCTTCTTTCTGCCGATAGCTTATGTGTCCGTGATATCGCAATGCTAAATCAATATCCAAGCTATGGTACCGTTTTGGTTAGAGCGTATCAGCCCTTTCGCTCCTTAGAAATCACGGCAGTTACGAAGATTCACATATGTTAACCATACCACCATCCCATGCACCTCACCGCCGTTGGCTGGCAGTTTGATATCTTTTACAAGACATCGTTGTGGTTACAGTTGTCCTTAAGGCTTCGCACCATGACGTTGCCCTCATCGCACGCTTAAGTAGGGGACAGTTGACGGAACAACTGGTTTCTAACTATTCATATTTTTTTTCTATACATTCAACTCCTTTCTTTTGTTAGAAACATTCCATTCAGCGACCTCGTGTCGCACCAACATATTTTCTGAATTCTTGGTATTGGCAGCTGCTGAAAAATTATAGCTGCCACTAATCAACTTGGACTGATCCACTATAATGACCTTGTTATGGGCAATTCCTTGGACATAATCGACCTTCGTTTTGATACCTGATTTGGTCAGGTTATGGATCTGGGAGTAGGGGGCTTTGAGTTGGCTTCTATCAAAAAGAACCTTCACAGAAACACCGCGCCTTGAGGCTTCAATTAAAGCATTAGCGATAGGCTTTGACGTGAAGGAGTAGCATTGTACCAATATTTCTTTCTTGGCTTGATTGATGGCAAAGAGGGCCAGTTTTTCACATTGCCCTTCAGGAGAAAAGCAAATGTTGATTTTTGGCGCTTCGGTTTCAGAAGAAAAGACAGCGGGCAATTGATCTTCATAATAAAAGTAGCCAGCTCCAAAACCAATGGCAAAGATTATCAGAGTGAGAAGGGGTGTCTTGGTTATAGGTAAAGTCAGGCCTTTACCTCGATGCTTTCTTTTCTGTAGCTTGGTCATGAAAAATGTCTTTACGGTTAGAAGGGTTCAGGCTATTTCGTTCGATGATGAATCTGTTGATTTATAATATAAGCCTGAACCCTTATTTGTTTATATGTTACTTTTTAATAGTAGTCACTATTTAAAATATATTTACTGTTATATTTTCCTATATCTATGTGCTGAAAATAGCTTGGTACTGAACCACTCTCACTGTCTAAAAAGACATTCACTTTTTCTTCAACGCTATTCATTATAGAAATGATTTTATTAAACATTTTGAGTGCGATTCCATTGTCTTTCCAAGTTTTTTTATATGTATAAGGGTTTATTTGGCAATAAGTCATCCCGAAATCAAGTGGGCCTTCCAAAAGAGTTACGTTGACGCAGGCTTGGTTAACCCTAGTGACACTTAACTTAAAATCTGGGAAGGTTTCCTTAATAAGCTTTCGCATCGTTGCAACGCTCTCTTCACTAATATAAATCATCGATCTTCTCCCTAATAACCTATTATGCACAATTACTGCGTAGCTCTGCCTCTAATTCCCATATTTGATCCTGAAGATCGCAAGCATGAAGAGACTCCTCAGATTCAATGTTTTGGATGGTTGTATAGCCTTTTTCCGCGACTTCCCTTTTAACAGCGATACCGAGCTTTAAGTCATATTCTTTTTCTCTTTTGATATATTCGGGGGATTTAAGAACTGCTTCCGTTCTGGCTAGTTCTGATTTCAAATCCATAAGGTGTTTTTCTGAGTTAAATGACATTTTTTTCTTCCTATTTAAATACGAGCACTATCGCTCTTTCATATTTATATAGTAGGACATTGTCCCCTTTTAGTCAAGGGGGAAACTAAGAAATGTTGTACTTTTCTAGTGTTTTTTCTATATCTAACGGCATATTTTCTATTAAGAATAATAGTAATTTAACCGCATCGGTAGGGGATCTTTTTCCTTGTTCCCAGCTTTTTAATGTTTCAATCTCCATATAATATTTTTCTGCAAATTCTCTTTGTGTTAACCCAAGTTTTTTGCGCAGAGCTTTAAGGTCAGTGTCAGGAATTTGGGTTGTCATTTTTTAAACCTTTTATAAAAATTCTTCTCTCTCATTTTTCCTTATCCGCGTGGAAGGACTTTGCCCCTTTTTGCGAAAGGAGGGCAAGGGGGTATTCTCCTTGAGTCATCATGTCATTGAGTTCTAAAAGTCCCCCAAGGAGAGCAAACACCTGGTCTTTTTTCTCAAGGTCAGTTTGGAGGTTATCACCAATGACAATATCAAAGTTTTCCAAAAGGCCGGATTTCTCAATAAGCCCCCCCAGCTGAATCAACGTTCGCGTTCTTGCTTTGCGGTAGGGGGTATTATTGGGAGTTGTTTGAGAAAGCATTTTATATTTCTGCTGTTCTACTTTGGCCATCTTTTTTTGAATTCTGCTTAGCTGGTGCTTTAGCTTTTCGAGGTCGGGTGAATTGAAATTTCTTAGAGGATTTAATCCATTCCCCCTTTTTGGTTTCAGTCGCATTTTTCCATGAGTCGTCAATAATGCAGGCCGCTAATTGTGGAGAGTATGAACCACCGATGATATAGGACGCAGCTTTAAAAAGTTGTTGAGCTTGTTTTGCTTCAAGTTCTTTTTTCTTACGTTTTAGATCATCAATTTTATCATCAAATGATTTTAGAGTTACAGACATAGCTATTCCTTTCAGGTTGTGATTGAAACTTGAGCTTCCCGTACCCATTAATATTATTCCTATGACTAGAATAATAAACTTGAGGGGAATGTAAAGAAAAAAATAATCGAAGTGTCTTGGATGCATTGTAAATGCTAGACAAGCGCGCTCATACGTTGCATACTGCAACTATACGCTTCGGTGCAAGCACCTTAAACCCAGAACGGGTTACAAGGTAATTCAGTTTTAAGAATATAAGGTTTTGACATGTACAGCATGCACATCGGTATAATAGGCAGAAGTAAGGGGAGTACAGTTGATTCCCTTGCCTATCGTGCTGGTGTCAAACTAGAGTGTCCTCTGACGGGCGAAATCTTTAATCGTGAATCTAAAGAAGTTGAAGATGTTCAGTTGTCTTTGTCAAAAGACGCCCCTCAATGGGCCGTTGATTTGAAAGAGTTGATTAACTTAGACCGCACGAAAGGCGTGCAGGAATTTTGCAATATCGTTGAAGGGGCAGAGACTAGAAAAGACTCGCAAGTTTATAGAGAATTTCGTATTAGTATTCCCCGTGAATTCACCAAGGAACAAGGTAAGGAATTCATAAATGATTTTGTCCAAGATCAGGTTTGTGGCCTTGGTATAACGGCTCTTAAAAATTACCACTTTGATGTTAATGAAGAAACAGGAGAGACAAATCCCCATTGTCACGTTGTTGCGTTAACCCGTGGTTTAACAGAGACTGGTTTGGGGTTGAAGGAGCGTGACTGGAATAAAAAACAAGTTCACGAACAGTGGCGTTCTCAGCTAGCGGCTTATGGCAATTATCATCTTTTAAAAAATGGTTTTGAAGCTAATTGGGATCATCGAAGTTATAAGGATCGGGGTATTAACTTTGAGCCTCAACCCAAGCTTGGTAGTAAGATTATCAAGATGGAAATGCAAGCAGGGCAGGACCCAAAGAATATACATTCTACGCCCGTGACGGAGAGAGGGCGTGAGTATCAAGAGGTTAAACTTCGTAACTTATATACGCTTATTAATCGCCCTGAAGAAGCCTTAGATGCCATTTCAAAACAACAAACAACTTTTATGTGGGGAGATGTTGCAAAGCTTCTCGGTCGTTACGTTGATGATCAAGCTTTATTTAATCGCTTGAGTTTAAAGCTTCAGCAGTCTTCGGAGTTGGTTTGTTTAGAAGACAACGGCAGTTATTCTAGGAGTGTTTTTACAACACGAACACGGCTTGCTGAGGAAGGGAAGTTTATTGAGACCCTTAGATCTTTAAAGGAGAACAAATCCCATGGTGTAGAGGATTCCGTTGTTGAGGGAGCTATTCAGAAAGCTACTGAGTCTTTAAGGGAATCTAAAAAAGACCCTGAGGCTGCCTTATCCCAAGACCAAATTAAGTCTATTAAGCACATGGCTTCACCTGATCAACTGAGTTTTGTTGAGGGCTATGCAGGGGCTGGTAAAACAACCGTCATGAAAGTGATGAAGGAGATATGGGAGGAAAGTGGTTATCAGGTCTTTGGTTTAGCGCCTACGGGTAAGGCCGCAGAGAATCTAGCAGATTGTGGTATTTCCTCCAATACGGTTCAGAGTTTCTTAAAATCCTTTGAAAATGGCCGTAGCCAGTATGATTCCAAGACTATTATTGTGCTCGATGAAGCGGGAATGGTTGATGGGCGCTGTTTTGGGGATTTAATTAAGGCCGTTGAAAAGCTAGGTGTAAAGCTTGTGGCCAGTGGTGACCTTGGTCAATTGTCTCCTGTGGAAGCAGGTATTCCCTTTAGGATTGCGGTTAAAGAAGTTGGTAAGGCTGATTTAACAACGGTCTTGCGTCAAAAGATTGAGTGGCAAAGGGAGGCTACTGTTCTCTTTGGAGAGGGTAGGGCGGCTGAGGCTTTAAAGCGGTATGATGATAAAGGGTTAATCAAAACCGTTGATGAAAAGTATTCTTCTATCAATGATGTTGCGAATCAGAAAATAGCGATTGAGGCTCAGCTCACCAAGATTTCTAGGACGATTCGTGCGAGAGGTGTATCTGATAAAAACCCTGCTAACGTCAATGCGTTGTTTCATAAACTAGAGGGCATTGATCAGCAAAACACCTTTGTGAGTGATTTGGTTCATCAGAAGGACCATAAAGGCGTTGTGGATCTTTATAATCTCTCAAGACGAGTTTCTGGAAATATCTCTTCTGAGATCAGAAAAGATATTGAGAAGGATAAAATTAAAGAGCTGGCGGTTGAGCAAGCGAATTTGGCGAAGGGTATTAAACCTTCTAAGAAGGAGAAGCCTTCAGACATGGAGAGGTTTTTTGCTCATAAAGATAGTGAATTCTTTAGTGAGTGGCAGGGTGTTAGAAAAGAAGCCTCTACCATTATGGTTAGGGGTATAGAAACTTACCGTTCTCATATGCATGAGTTGGGCGTTGATGGTGTTGACTTCTGCCGCAAACATAATGGGTATGATAAAGAATTAGAGGGATATGACGAAGATAAAGCCCATAAACTTGCGAAGAAACTTGGCATTGACTGGCGTGGTACGGCAAAGCATCTTTGTGATCCCCGTTTAGATACCAAGAAGGAAATGGTTGCAGCTTGGTTTAAGTCAACGGAGCTTAATCCAAAAGATACTCATACAATGATGTCCTATAGCAATAAGGATGTTCAGCATTTAAATGCCATGGCACGGGATAAGATGCGAGCTGCTGGAGTTCTTGGCAAGGAAGAGTATATCTATACCATTGAACGGACGGCAGGGGATGATCTTGGAAAGCAGCAGTTTGTTAATGAAGAGCGCCGCTTTAGTGTTGGTGATCAGATCGTCTTCACAGAAATTGAGAAGGGTCTAGGGGTTAAGAACGGAACACTTGGGCGTGTTACCGCGTTATCAAAGGACAACATAGAGGCTGTAATTAAAAAGGATGGTGAAGATAAGACGGTTTCCTTCTCTCCAAATCTTTATAAGAGGTTTGATAATGGTTGGGCTGTTACCCTTCATAAAAACCAAGGTGTCACCGTTGACTGGGCCTTCGTTCTTTCCAGTTTTGAGCAATACAAGAACTTAACCTATGTCGCCATGACGCGTCATGCTAAGAATGTTCAGATGTTTGTTTCAAAGGTTGATTTCTGGCGAAAAGATAAGGTGTTTGAGCGTTTAGATCGTCATCAAGATAAGCTAGCCGCGATGGATTATGTTTCAGGTGATCAATTACTGTCTTTGATGAAATCAGATGAAAAGCATCTCAATTCTTCTTTAAAGAGAGTTGGTCAGAAGTTTGAAGCTATTGGTTATGTGGGTCAAAGAGCCTTTAGCACCGTTTGTGATAAATTCTTAGGGCGTACCCCAGAGACTAATCTGATTAGGGTTTCGCAGGATATTACTGAGAACTTAAGATCAGAAGCTGATCGGGCAGATGAGAAGTTTAGGCCTGTTTCTTTTGCTAATCTTACAGAAGAGGAAAAGAAGGAAATTGCTGATCGGGTGAAGGCTTTTAAAAGAAGTGGGAACTCGAAGAGTGACGGCAAAGAAATTTGGCTTACGTTGAAAAATTCAAATAAGTATAACCCAGCGCTGGAAACGACCGTATATAAAAGAGGGGGGCACTGGAATATCGCTCGGAATGATAAGTATTATACAGGATATGCTTCCGAAGAAATTGCTATGAAAGCGGCAGAAAATTTAAAAAGTGTTGAAGTTGGGGAAAAATCTATATCATCAAAAGGAAAACCCCAACTTCACAATAAGAATACCATAGGTTCTGATGGGTCTTCATCCCTTTCTTTGAAAAAAGATAAAAGCGTTGCGGAAGAGGGGGATGAGGCCAAAAAGTTAGCAAGTGTCGCCCCTGAGAAAAATCAGGACAACAAAGAGAGCCATGCTCATCGTTCTGATTCTCCAATGACAGCCCGTTCATCACCGAAGGAGAAAGAAGGATCTAGGATAGAAGCTACGGAGCTGAAAGGTTCTTCTATCCCTCAATCTGAAACTATAAAAACCAAAAACCGCAGCGAGGCTCAGAAGCCCTTAACCAAAACTGAAAAGTTTGCTCTTGCTGATCGAGCCTTAAAGTCTTCTGATACGGTAAGTTTATCAAAGGATATTCTTAGAAAGTATGGTCATAGTGAGGCTCGATCAAATAGCAGATCGGTTGCCTTTAGAGATGGAAAATTAATCTATAACCTTTCGGGGCAATATGAAGGCAGCGTTCATTGTTATAAGACTGGAAAGACAACACCACTCTTCCAAAAACTTCGGGAAGAAAAGGGCTTAGACTTTAAGGGCGCTTTGTCTTATATCCTTCCTTATTGCCGTGGCAGTGTGGTTCAAGATGTTGAGTCCTACCTTAAGGGGAAGAAGATTCGTGAAAGTTCCCCTGAGGAAATCAAAGCTCATAAAGCGGCGGAAGAAGCCTTTAATAAGAAACGTGAGTTAGAGCACAAGAAGGATCTTGAACAAAAAGCAGCTGGTGTTCAATCCTGTATTATGAAAAGCGTTTCTATTAAAGGGACCCCTGCCGAAGCTTACCTAAGGAATGAACGAGGGATTAAGGGAGAGCTATCTGAGTCTCTAAGGTATCTTCCGCCTAAGACCTCCTTCACCTATGGAGAGAAGAAACCTTATGTGAAGACGGGTGCGTTAGTTTCCATTGCGAAAACCTTGGATGGCGACACAAAGGCCATCCAATTGACGTACCTTACTTCTGAGGGCAAAAGATGTGTTGATGACAACGGGAAGAAGTTCATCAAGGCAACATACGGTTCCCCCACAGGAGCCTTTGTAGAGCTTAAAAAGGGCGATGCCAAGAGTCCAATTATTTTAGCCGAAGGTGTTGAGACGGCCCTTTCTGTTAAAGAAACAGGCTTAAAGGGAAGTTATTATTGTTCTCTTGGCATTGCAAACATCGATAATCTTGATGTTAAAGGCCGTGATGTTATCATCGCTGGTGATTGGGATGGTAGTAAGAATAAGCCTTCTTGGCAGATGACTGAAAAAGCCAAAACGATCTTAGAAGAAAAAGGGAACAGGGTTCAAATTATCCTTCCCGTAGAGAATACAAAGAATTCCGATAAGAAATTGGATTTTAACGATTTATTAACCAGTGGTGGGGTAAAATCCCTACAGTCTCTTTTGGAGAGACAAGTACCTGGGTTAATGGCATCATCGTTATTGCCCAGGGAAAACCAAAGCGAGCAGACTAATGAAAAAATCAATGATATCTCCTCAAACAAAACAACAACTGATCTCTCTAAGTCTGGGAGTCCAACAGAACACGTCAAGACGCAAGAAAAGCCTTTGGAGCAGAGTGCTGCGATTTCTTATGGGAAAAGATTAAAGCAAGAGCTGTTCAAAAAACAGGCCGATCTCATTATGAATCATCGTAGGCGACTTGGCAGAGATAACGAGTTGTTTGAAAAACAATTCAATGAAAATCCTGAATTAGCTATTGATGCTCAGAAACAGCAATTATCAGCACTTAAGGAACCCCTTGAGTTTTTAGAAAAGTCACTCACCTCACAGGAGGGCTTTTCTAAAAATAAAGAACATAAAGCAGAAGGCGGTCAAACTCAGTCTCTTAATGATGAATCCTCTAAAAATAGATTGTTAGTATTACAAGCTGACTTAATTATGCAGCACAGAGAAAAACTTGGCAGAGACAACACTTTATTTAAGAAGCAGTTTGATGAGAATCCTGAGATGGCCATTGATGCACAAAAGCAACAAAGCAGGGTCATTTCTGATCTATTAGAGGGGAGAGTCCCGACAAGCCATTCTTCAAAAAGGGATAATAAAGATTATTGGAGCACACGTTCTGCAAAGGCTTATGCCGATTCTTCAACTAAAACTGAAGCAACTAGGTCTATTGAAAAGAATAAGGAGCAAGAAGCGCAAATTGATAAAGGACCTTCTTTAGAAAGATAAATTTATATAGCTTCCCCTGTCCGAAAAGGTTCGTTTTCGGACACAGGAAATAATGGTGTCCATAAATTATCTTTACACAATAAAGGACACTGTTATAATTACGTACAGCCATTTTGAACAGAAAAGATAATATGTCTAGAACTTTTGCTTATGTCCGTGTCTCAACCACTGAACAAGTACCCGAAAACCAGATCCTTGAAATTGAAGCAGCCGGTTTTAGAATTGAACCCCATAGAATAATCTCAGAAACTATTTCTGGTTCCATGGCCATTAAACAACGCAAGGGATTTTCCCGACTGATTGATAAAATGGAGAAAGGTGATGTGCTTGTTGTGACCAAGCTTGATCGACTTGGAAGAGATACCATTGATGTCAGCATGACAGTTGAAGCTTTAGAAAAAACAGGCGTTCGAGTTCATTGCCTTGCTTTAGGGGGCGTTGATCTCACAAGTTCAGCTGGAAGAATGACCATGAACATTATCAACACAGTTGCCCAGTTCGAGAGGGATCTTCTTATCGAACGTACACAAGCTGGCCTATCACGGGCCAAATCACAAGGAAAACTCTTAGGAAGACGGCCAACATTATCATTAGAGCAAAAACAATCTGTCGCAGAGAAAATACAAAAAGGAGAGACTGTTTCAGAAATAGCTCGTGAATTAAACACAAGTAGGCAGACCATCATGCGCGCTAGGAGTCAGGAATAAAATGTTATAATCCTTGCGAGTTAATCTCCAAAAATGCTAGTTCTTTTCTCATGAGCCTAAAAGTTCACTGATATTATTTTTAAAAGGTCACTTATTTATGCCCAAGTCATTTATACCTCAGCCGATTTCAATGATTCCTATGATTTATGACCTTTCAAAGACCATGCTGGAATCGTCACAAGAGAATCTTGAGAATTTTGAAGAAGCACAGGATAGGCCTCATGTTTTGGATGACGCTATCGTTGAGCGTAGTGTAAAGCTTTATACTGAGCAAAATAAAGATATTATTCATTTCATCAACCAATGCAAGGAGTGGAAAAAAGAAAACCTTACTCCTAAGCAAGAAGAGCAAGTGACAGCGTGTGAATCAAACTACAAAGAACTTCGCAAAAGCAATCAACGTATTCTTTTTCTGATGGATCATTATAAAGACAGAACCATAGAAAAAATCTTACAAAAGGATGATATCGAGATGGCCTTTGATTTCCTTATGGGGAATATAAGTCCCTTGTCTGAAGGAAAAGATCTGAAAAAAAAGGAAGTAAAAGAAAACAAAAGAACTGCACGACCCCATGGGGAAAAAGATGCGTCCTTATTTAAAGAGTACAAAGAGAATAGAAAGGTACTAGGGAAGCTCATTACCAATCTATTTTCAGAGGTGACAGATTCTCAAGCTTTTTCTGCCGCTAAGATTCTTGGTATTTATGAAGCTGGATTTGAAGAAAGTATTAGAATCCGCAATGACGCAGAAATGAGTATGCACGCTGAGCATTGTCTTTTATATTTTAGCATAAAGGGTACCCCTCTTTTACAGCTAATCTTTGAGGAAAAGAGGCCTACTTTCAAACCTCAAGAGAGAAAACTTATAGAGGTACTTTTAAAAAGTCATTTCACAATCTTTAAGATCGAAGATATTTATAAAAATGGTGCCATAAAGGTTAGTGACCTGATGACAAGTGAAGAAAGAGTCCTCTTTGATAAAACAATGAATGAGCAACAAAGCATTGGAAACTATATTCTATGTACAGTTCTTGATATGGGTGATTATATCATGACAGGCAGTGGTACTTTACCATTTTCAATAGAATACTCAGGTGGACAAGAAGTTTTAAAGATATTTTCTGAATATCTCAAATCTATAGATGACATCACTAAAATACCACCAAAGGAAACTGAAAAATGTGTTTCAGATATTTTCAGATATTGCTTTGAGACAAAAGCTTTTGGTTAAGAGAATCGCTATAAACAACTGAGCAAATGCCTATTCGGAATTTTGGAGCGTTTTTGCCTGGAAGGCCTACTTTCTCAAAATGACACACTTCATTTCTGAAATGGCGCTATATAAAATAGCTCGTGGACTCTTTTAGCAAGGCCTCATGTGTGGGTAAAGCGGTTAAAGATTAGAATATCACTGCAAACTGTTTCAGTTTGATTAAAAAAATCATTGTGATTAAAAAAAACTTGTGTAAATATAATATTATCTTATGCAAGGAAATAAAATAATGAATAAAAATAAACTTTCTGTAACCAATCTATTATGCGCACTAATTAACAAGGCAGAAATTAACGATATTAAAATATCGCCAACAAATGATACAAAAAAACTATCAATGACCTTACGTGTAGAACCAGAGATAAAACAGTTCTATGAAATTCAAGCTGATAATCTTGGTGTGAGCCTACATGATTTCATTACAATGACATTAAGGTCTGTAATGCACTCTACACTACCGCAGGTTAATACTGAAATTGATCTATGTATTGAGCGATTTTTGGAAGTCTTTAAAATTCATTCTATTCCAACTGTGGACATTCCAAGATTTATTCCAGGTTGCAATATCCTTTTGTCTGATCTTAAGAACCCCGATTCATTGCTGCCTAAAATGACTGAAGAGGTTTTTGAACAAACATCTAAGTTATTTAGTGTTAATTTGAAATGGTTGAAGGGTGTTGCTGATAATATTTATGAGCGATACAATCGTCACTATGATTCTCTATGGTATAAAAACCCTGAACAATTAATAGAAAGATTAAATCATCATCGACTTAAAGGAAAAATTGTCGAAGTTTTAATTTTAACAACGACTGAAACAACAGATCAAATCAAAAGCTCAAGCTACAAAGACTATAATGAAAATGATAGCGCACTTTTACCAATAAATATTACCTTAAAGGTAACAGATAATAAACTAAGATATACATATTATGAAAGATTTAATACAGAAGCATGGAACTATACCCCTGTTCGAGAAGTTCTAATATCTCTTCTTACTTATTTCAATAAATCAAGAATCACCTATTGGAATCTTTCGTTATCTGAAAAAGCTTTTAGTAAATTTAATAAACTTAATATATTTCTGTCAGATATAATTAGAAGCAACGGAGATAATCGGCTTATTAGTTTTCAAGATTTTTGTGAGGAAACACCGGATAATCCAGAATTGAAGACATTAAGGAATGCAGGTTTTATATTTGAAGAAAGACTAAAAAATTACATACCAACTAATGCACAAATGTAGAAAGTGACACGCTCCCTCACACTCTGCTCTTATAAAAACAGCATTACACCTCATGAAAAAATGAATTTGATGAGAGAAGTATAACAAATATATCAGGATATCATAACATGACTATATTTAGAATAAATGAATTATTAGTAAAATACCATGCGGTAGTATCTGTTTTTGACACCATTGTTAGTATTATAATTAGTGTGGGGCTGTTCTATGTAGCTTTTCGCGCTAACGGTATTGCAAAATCCAATCTTCAAATTGCCAAACAAGAAAAAGAAAAACAAATATATAAAATACACGCTGATGAAAGAAAAATATTTCATTCCGTCTATAATAAATTGAGTAATGCTATAACTTTGGTACTCGAGAGCGCTAGAGTAACTGAAGAATCTAAAGCACTTTTTTGGCAGGCAAGGGATCAAGCGCGTTTGGAAATGCCAGATGATATTAAAATCTATACCCAGAATCTATTTGATAAAATGTATGCAGCATATCTTCTTGAACTCGAACTAGAGAGCATTAAAGAAACCAAAGATAGACAAAAACCTGTTAAAGAACGTATGAAGTTGATAAGCTCGCTCATAGACGAAAGGCCTCATGAAATATTTTCCAAGCATCTGAAAATACCTGGAAGGGGTCCTATCCCGTAACGTTCCAAATGTGCCCTAGGGGTCGCTTAAACCGTTTAATACCAACGGTTTGCGCTCAAAGTTTTTTCTGAGAACCGATCTTTTCACCCTGAGTGCAATATTTTTATAAATCGTTGATATCAAAGGCTTTCAGTGAATTATTTTATAGTAAAATGGGCTTTCTCTCATTCCTGTCCAATACAACCTCTTTCTTCTTCTTTTTCTTGCAAAAACGCGTTACATTTCAATTGAGATATGTCCTTAGGGACGGTATCTAAATCTAAAACATAGCCCCCAAACCGTTTAATATGACTTGTTAAATAGGGGCTTAGACGCGCAATATCCTCTTTTCCAATAGATACTCCTGATTTCTGGAGCTTGTTTATTGTGTCTGTCAAATCAACCATGTTCTGAACTATGACGGAGTTACAAATCAAGAGATTATATCCTATTGCTTTCTCCATTTCGTCTGGATCGTTGCTGGCGGTGATTGTTTCTGCACCAAAACGAGCCCAATCACTTAAAGCATTATACGCTTCAACTTTGTTAGCGGTTTCATCGATAGTTTCTCTTAATTCAGATTGTGCATATATGTAGGTTCCCGAACACAACCCCATATCGTCTGTTTCTCGAATACCAAGAAAAATCACCAAGGAGGGGCATTTTCCTTCAAAAGCTTGTTTAACTTATCTTGCTCTCTCTCTGTGAGTTCAGGCCAAGATTTTTCAAGGGCACTTCCCCAAGCTAAATGTTGCTTTGTTCCGGGATTTACTTGGAAAAATTTATTGAAGAAAAAACCAGATCCCATAGCACCTATAGTTCCCGAAAGAATTCCCCCAACTGACATTAGGATAATAAGCTTCCTAAAACTCAGTCTGGAGGCAGAAGTTAAATCGCTTATGTTTGAGTAAGTTCTATTGGCCAGTTTTTCTAAACCTGACATGGACTCCTGGGTTTTTGAAAGAACCTTATCTTTAAATATATTAAAAGATTGATTGGCCAAATCTTCAGAAGCAGCTCTCAACCCTTCACTTAGTTGACCTTCCAAGGAAGATTTTGCGTCTTGAAATTCTTTGTGTAACTGAGTTATATCTTCTTTTATTCGGTCACCAACAAGAGAAAGATGGCCTGTCATACTAGCCAGTTTTTCTCTTTCTGATGCAAGATCTGCGCTTAAACCCTCATAGAGATAAGGATTGTGTTGAGCTTCATTGTTTTCCATAATAATATTCCTTTAGATTAGTTCAAATTCTTCGTGGTGTTTTTTGATGTCGTTATAAGACATCTTAAGTTTTGCAATGGGGAATTTTCCGGGGAATTTAAGGTAACAAGTAAGGTCGGGTAATTGCGCCACTTCCGTTGGAAGAACCAACCGCCTTATACTCTTTTGGTGGTTCATTGACACACCGTCTCTCATTTGATGGGCACCATAAGAAAGGCTTTCTTTTGCTTCCTCTATTTCCTCATCCCCAAGCCATTTAGAAACCTGTTCGGTTGCTTGTAATTCCTCACACCTGAAAAAAAACTTTGTGTTAAAGAGATTAAGAATTGTTTTTGATCCATGGTGTCCGTAGATTTCTTCAAACTGTGATATGCCTTGAAGACCTGCAAAGAAACAAGCACCATACTTGCGGCCCTTTGATAAAATTGCTTGAAGGGCTTGAAGCTTCTGAATGGCAGGGAGCTCATCCACAATGAACCACAACCTTCTATCAAACGATTCTTTAAGGGACATAAGCATTGTTGAGGTTGAGTTAAAGAAGGCAGAGATAAGAGGATTCAGAGTGGCAATCATATCCTCATTAGCTGTTACAAAGACCCAATTTTTAGCTTCACCATCCCGAACCCACTGGGAAAGCAAGAAATCATCTTTGCCTTTTCCGAGGAACTTTAGAAACTGAACACTACTGGCTAAGGTTGATCGAAAGCTAAGGGTTGTTCGCTCTCCCTTTGGATCGGCAAAGGGATAAGCATCGGTGCCCCAGAAGAATGCGCCAAACTCCTTCAAAGAAGATTTGACCAAAATACGATGAAGTTCTTTCGGAGATATTTCTTGTTCTTTTGCCTTTTGAAGACCAACGGAGAATATTTTAGCTGATCCATTTTTCCAAAGAGGATCAGAGTGCTCATTGTTTTTTGGGACAATTGATTGCGCCAAGTTATCAAACTGATATTCATAGCGACATTCATTCACAATATCCCAGTTAGAGGAGCGCACATCGAAGGGGTTAATAATGACATCCCCCCTTTCAGGATTGTAATATTTTGAAATCATATCCCCCGTTGTATCTATCACAAGGGCTCTGTTTTTGCGTTTTTCAATTTGGGGCAATAGATCATTATAAAGATTTGTCTTTCCGGCTCCTGTTGTGCCAACGGCCAAAATATGTTTTGTTTCAGAATTTTTGATAAGAGGAAGGTTCTCGACTTTAAGGTCAGAGGCCTTTCGTTTGATAAAAATCATTCTCTTAAGTTTTCGGGAGGAAACTAGGAATTGTCCTCTGAGACGTTTTGATTTGAAGTTAGCACGTCCCTTTAAAGCCCAGAACAAAAGCAACACTGCCAAGCTAATAAGAAAAGCTTTTAATCCATAACCCAGTTGTTTACTCACCTCTGTTTCTACGTGGCCTCTTAAATTAGAAGTATAAGAATGATTGAGAATATCGGTGGCTCTGATTTGTTCTGATCCATGTTCATTTGGCCAAGATATAATATAACGGTGCTTTTGAGATTCAGATTTCCAAGGCAAGATATACTCTGCCTTATAGCTCACCAAGTATTGCTTAATAAGATAAAAAGGGACTTTATCCACTACACGAAGAGAAAATAACCCTCCCCCAATAAACAGAGAAATAACAATACCGACAGTCATAACTTGTTTAATCATCCTTAAGTTATGAAGGTGAAGTTGACCGCCTCGAACGAAGTTTTTAGCCATTTTTATATCCTTTTTACTTTGCGTGATTTGTTGAAAATGCTATACTATAAGTATAATTAATAAGATTTTTCAGGGAAGAAATATGCCTACATTCAATCATCCGCAAAAGCAAATGAATTGGTTTTTTAAGAAGTTTGAGAACAGTGATCATATTCATGCCTTGAAGACCATTAGTAGGTTTGTTGGGATTTTTGCCTTTTTTATTACCTTCTTGCTTTCCCATAATCCTCTTTATTCCCTTACAGCTTTTGCTCTGGGTATTTTGATTACGGATGCTTTGTTTTTTTTCAACGGTATGGAGGAGTCTAAATACAAAACTGAGAAAGCTTTCAAGGGACTCGCCACAACAGTAGAAAGCATGAATACCTACAATGACCTTTTGATGATTTCCAAAGCCGCTTTTTTCATTATCTCTTTCTTTTTCGAAAATGGAATTTTCTACTATGGGATTTTTTGCTTTTTCATACCGCTTTGTATAGCCCGAATCGCAAAGTATAAGCCTTGGATTGGAGATAGAACAAAAAGAAAACCTTCCTTTGAAGATAGGTATGGTTATAATTCCTCTCAAACTTCTAGTACAAATGTGATGTATGGCGTAGCGGGATACGATATTGCCGGAGTCTACACGGGATCTCCAACAGCCATTGGCGGAGTTTCTAGCTAGACCCATTACTTCTTCCCCTTATTTATCGCATCAAAGTCTTTCTGGTCTTGAGTGATTGAGTCAGTTTTTTTCTGGAGAGTTGATTTATTGAGTTGTGACTTCCATGAGCTGGAAGCGCCTTCCAGAGGATTATCATAATTTACTGTATTAAGACCCACAAGATCTTTTGCATCTTCATAAATACCAACAGCGCTTGTTTTTAGATCACCCATTGTTTTCTCGTCTGAACGTGCCATATTAGTTCTACTATTTTCATACTCAAATTTATTTTGATTCGCTTTGTGCCCATCCCCCATAGACTGTTCCCTCAAAGAAATATTGTTATCATTTTGCTTTAGATGATCATTAGCATCCTTCTTATACGCCTCGAATTGTGTATTGAGGTTTTGAGGTGTTTTGAGACCGGAGGTATCAATGGCTCTTTGAACAGTCTCGCGCCCTGTGGAGTTAATCTCTGGCGTTTGGCTCAAATGTCTTTGTGCTTCCTGATCCGTAAATATATGATCACTGTTTTCAACAGCGGACCTAATCGCTGCTTTCTTTGATGCCAAGAATTCCGATTTATAGCCCTCTACTTCTGAACCACCTTGATTAATATAAGAAACAAGATCAGCTCTTGATCGACCTGTTTTATCTCCTAAGAAGGAAAGCCATGGATCATTATCATTAGCGTTGGTTCCAACGGTATTTTGATCGTTAAGAGCTTGGGTCTTCTCCCAATTTTTAGAGATCACAGCAGAACGACTATAGGCTTCTCCTGTGGATTGCGTTCTGTTCAAACTGTGATTCAAGGTAGTTGCAGCATCCGCACCAGATGAATCTGTGAGTTTTGCATTTTTGCTCGTGGCAAAATCTTTCATCTTTGAGATATTATTAGTAAGGGCTTTTCCTTCGTCAGTGTTCGAAACTTTATTCATCGCTTCGTTATTTTCAGCACCTGACGTAACGGCACCATGTGCGTTAACTTCTATTCCTGCCAGTCTTCCTATAGCGCCAGTTCCGAGGCTTCCTCTCAAACCAGCTTCAACTGCTGTTTTTGCACTCACGCCATGGGACTGATTAAAGTTATTAGACTGCCTTAGGGTTTCTTCAGCTGTTTTTTGCATCGCGGCTCTTTCGGAAGCGGTTGCCCCCTCATCCACAATGGTTCCGTTAGCGACCTTCTCTGTGAAAGAAAGGAGTTCCGCAGATGTATCAGAAACGGTTTTATTAAAGCTATTTTGTTGTTGCTCAGTAAGGGCCTTAGAATCTCTAACGCTATTACCGATGGAGGAACTTAATTGACCTGAACTTGAGTAGTTTTCTCGAAGGGTATCTTGGTTTTCCTGAACCTTCATTTCTCCATTCTCTCCTTGGGTTATAACCTGTGATCCTGTATTAAGCGTTTCCGCGTAATTATGACTTCCAACATTGTTTTGTTGGGCAACGGAGCGAGACGCAATAGTCTCATTCATGAGATTTTGATTCCCCATGGAAAGATTGCCATCGGCAGCCTCAGCAGCCATACGACTTGCTCCCGCATCCATACCCCCAGTTGCACTTTGCATTATTTGTGTGATGGCAAACTGCCCTCCTGAAACAAATCCCCACGCTAACAACGGAACCATTAATTGCATTCCAGCAGCCCAACCAGCTACATTAAAGGCGGCATCCGCTAAACCGGAAGTGGTCGCAATGCTAAATCCAACTGACCCATCCATAACGGTTTCAGTAGATCGTTGAAGCATCATTAAAGACAACGCATTTAAAATTGTCGAAAACACAGGCCACATTTGAATGGCAAACATCATCTTGGCCCATAAAGCAAAGATTTTGAGGCCGCCTGGCATAAACGCAAAGGGAATGACAAGCAAAAACATCACCGACAATAAGGCCAACAAAAACCCCTGAAGCAGCGGCATGGTTGTTGATCCAACAACATTTTTCATAAAACCAGCCATTCCTTGAGATTCAAGATTACGAGCAGCATTGACGGACACTAATTCAGGATGTAAACGTGGATAACGATGGGCCTCTCTCGCATCGTCAAAAGCTTCCTTTTGAGCATTCACAACCATCATTTGCTGAACTTGCTGAGACGCATTTCTTGTGGAATTAGAAACCAACTGCCAAGCTTCTTGCATGATAGGTCTTAGATGATCTGCACCTACCCCAGATGGTGCGAAGCCAAATAAACGAGCTCCTAAGGTTTTCAAACCCTTTTCACCTTCTGCTTCCATGGCAGCTCGAATATCAATAGCTGTTGCTCGACAGGTCTTATATTCTCTTGATCCGTCTTCGTTTCTCCAATATGTTCCTAAGGACGGATGACCGTTGGCTTGAACCCAAGTCAAAATATCTTCACTCTTTCTAACAGCCTCTCTTTTGCCTCGAATGTTTGTTTTAAGATAAGGCAACCAAACGCATTGATCCGCCCAATCCTTAACATTTTGACGGACACGCGTATCCTTAATACGCATGGTTCTAGCTTCTTGGGTGAGACGTGACGAAAATGCGAAACCTGTCTTCGTAAAGCGTGTTAAATCCGTTGTCTCAAAAGCATCTTCCATGATTTCTGTGAGACCTCGTGATAAAGAAGAACTGGCCGTTGCAATCACAGCAAGACCAGCTGGAATATTATCAACACGATCCGATGCAAATGTCGGGTCTACCTCATCAATAATATTAAGATGTGTCTTTGGCACAAGAGCAATAAGAAGGAGGGCATAGGTTGGCACAAACCATTTTTTAGCAAAAATCCCAAGGTTGGCTTGAGCAGTAGCAGTCACCGCCGCCCATAAGCCTCCAACCAAAAGAGCGGGATACATAAAGCTCGTCCAATAAGGAGAGTCCGACTGACAAATCATTGCAATAACATTAAATACTTCGTAGAGCATGTGCCCGCCGCCATAGGTATGAATGACATCCATTTTTAAATTCCTTCTTCTAGGTCGTGGTTGGCGCGCATTTCTGTTTCTTTTGCGCGTGTGACTTTCTCAAGCATCCAAAGTTCTTTGGTATCAAGAGTTGCCATTTTTCGTTGGAGACGTGTTCTCGCTAATTCGAGGCGGGTTTTAAAATCCTTCGGGATCGTGGAATCCATTTGAATGGATTCTATGACTGAAACAGCCTCTAGGATTTCCTTTGCAATCTCCTCAAACTGATTCAGGAGAATAGACATTGCCAGATACTGGGTAGAACGCTCCAAGGGATAGTTCACATGGGCCGCCGCTGAAATTTGAATATATTTGTAGATCGGAAGATTGACAGAATCACTTAAGAAAACCATCTCCTGCTCACTAAACACTTCTTCCGTTAGATACTTCACCCTTAAGCTATGAACGTGTTTTAAAATCTGTTGAGATAAAGATTGGTCAGCCGTAATAGTATACTTTGCATTACTCACCCCTAGGCATTTTGTGGTTTCGTCACACACAAAGATTTCTGTTTGACCGCCCGTCAAGTAGGCATCCAAGAACTTCTCATCATCGGCTTTGGGGGCTAAAAAGATTACCTTAAAATCCTCCCCTTCTTTCTTTGAAACAACGGTCCCAACAAGAGACATGATCATTTGAGCGAGTTCCGTGTCCTCTCTATAGCGAGGGATTTTCTTCATGACATTCCACACAAGATTGAACTCTGAAATCAAGAGATCCTTATGACGTTCTTTAAGATCTGCCGCTGCCTCATTGATTTTATCTTTGCTTAGGCAACTCTCTCTCGCCCCCGTATAATCATTATTAAAATTGCCGCTTTGTTTCATATCTAAACAAGCGGTTTCACGCATGGCAGAGCCCTTTGGCAAAAGACCAACCATAAGCTGTTGCCGTCCTTGACAGTCGTTCAACATTGTATTGTTCACTTGCTGCAAGAAGGATTGAAGACCTTTCATGGTTTGCTCGATTTGAGGAACATAAGTTTTAAGCCCCAATTGAATGGCATAAATGGGCATGCCCTGTGACATAGATTTAAACATCCTCACAAACTCACTAGCTTTCATGAAACTAATACCGCCAAAACGCAAATCAAAGCTGCCACAAGAACCACCCATATTAGGAAGACGAATATTAATAGGATTAACAGACCTATTCTGTTGACGAATTTTCATCCCTCCAGCCGTATAATGTCCCGTTGATTGATCCTGAAAAGAACCTGCTTGGTTAAAATTACTCGCATTCCCTAAATGAGAAATCATATCCCCTAAGCTATTTCCCTTAACAGGGCAGCTTAAAAGAAGGCTTGTCGCTAATAAATATCCTTTTCTCATGAGAGTTCTCCCTGTTGTTCTAAGAACTTAATGGCGTATTTGACGTTTTCTAAAAGAGCCCTTTGGCTAATAAAACCCTTCGCAATGGGAATTAACTCATTGGTTGAAGGATTGGCTAAGTATAAAAGCGGATAGGCCCCTTCTGGGTTTAGAGTTTCAACGGCTGCTTTGTTTTTAAGGCAACTCATCCCCTCAAAACATCCCTCACCTGCACTCAACCCCTCAATATTGAAATCGTACTGTTGGGCAAAATGCTGAACAACAGGCGCAAACTCATGGCAATAAGGACAATCCTTTTTAAAGACAAAAATCAAACCATAGGTTTTAGAAAGCTTCTTCAAGCCCTCTTCAAGAGATTTTTCTTCTTCTTTCCGCGCAAGCTTTAGCGCTCCTGGACTTGTCATGTCCACAGGGGTCTGTTGATCAAGGAGTTCTGAAATCGTCCAGCTCTCTTGAAACTTACCTGCTTGAGAAATAACTGCATCATGAGCGCGGCGCGCGTTGGTCACATTCTCAATTGTGGGATATAAGATTCCCTTTGCCATCACTTCATCATAATGCTTGCGATTTTCTGCCATTTCTTCAACGGCCGTTTTTGGCTTCTGGCTCTCAGCTTGTGATGTCTTTTCAGGCTCTTTCTGTTTTTCTTCCATAACTGGAGCTGGATCTTGATACCACAACCACCCCGTAGGCTTCCCATCACTGGCCATCGCCTGAATCGGTAGAAGGATTAGCATTAAAAATTTAGAGGGACGCATCGGGATTCTCCTTTGTATTGTAAAGCTCAGAAGCTTTGATTTTTTCACCATGTTTAGATTGAGCAGCTTTGATTTTTTCATCCCAACGTCCGCCCAGACCGGTTGCCGCTGTTGAGACACTTTCCACACTTGTTTTGGCTCTTATTTCTTCATATAAAACGCTAAAATCTATCCTAGAAAAGTCTATGCGTTTGATTTCATCTATGGTCATTGGGCGGCAATCAGGATGTTCAGCATCTCCCCACCCGATCCCTAATTGAGCACGACCTTGTTCTTGCAAAAGCTTTGAAAGTTTGGATCCAAAACAACAAAAGGACGTTTTCTTTGTAAGACAAATGTTTGTAACAGCTTGCTTGTCTGAACAATAAGTCCCCACCCGAACACATTTGTTAGCTGATCTTTCTTTTTTGAGATTCTTTTCAGATTCTGAGCAGTTTTGTCCCAAACCAACAGAACGACCCCAACCACCACTGCCACAACAATCTTGAAAGCTCATCGTGGCTTTTGAGCATTTCATCGCCTCTCCCCTAAAGATAAGAGGATTTTTTCCCATGTCTTTTGACATCTCTTGAAACATAGACAGCTTAGACATGGCATCGGCAAAGTCTTTGTTGGCAGCCCAACTATGTTCATCACAGTTGCCATCCATACAAAAAGGAACATCGCCCTTAAAACGAACTTGGCCATTTCCAAGGGCAACAGAACGACACAGGAATGTTTTTCGATTATTAACGCAGACTCCGCCTACTTTCTTAAGGCATTGTGCCTCAACCTGATCACAGCCTGCTGCTCGAAAGGGACCGCAATTATCTTTTGAGGGATACTTGCAATGATAAGTACGGCGTTTCTTCCACCACTCCCTCGTTACAGAAATACACTCATCCCCTTCACAAAATTCACGGGTTTCAGGGCCTTCAATAATTTCTTCAGCTCCATATCGACAAAGCCCTTTATTGGATTCTTCTTCGTATCCGTTGCAAGAATCTTCTATTGAATCTTCATTAGCATCAGAGGTTAGAACTTGAACAGTTTTATAGATATTGGTTTGTCCCTCAGTATATCCTCCTTGACCATAAGTCGTTCGTGACCAAGGTTTTACCTCTTCATAGGAATAACTAGAATGCTGAGGGGAATAAGATCGCCCAAAAATACTTCTTTGAAAATATTCTGTTTTCTCATAACGCTGTTCAGTTTTCTTTTTCAAATTTATGTGACGTGTTTGGTCACAGGTATAGGTTGCTTCTTCCGCACTCTCCTCGCAAAGGTGTGTGCTCTCAACAACCTCTCTCACGCCCCCTTCTTCATGCTCCTCTTCTCCTCCAATAAACTTCATGGGGTCAGCAACAATGTCATTGGCATTTTGAATAATTTCACTGTCTTCCGTGACGCGATAATCTTCAGCCTTAGTTGTTTTTTGGCTTTCAAGAACGTAACTCCCCAGCTCACTCTCATGGGTTGCTGATGTTGCAGCTTCGCTTAGCTCGTGGAAGTTTTCTTTGAAATGGGTTTCAGGCACATTCTCAGGACTGATCACCTCTATTCCTTCAGGGATGCCCTCTTGGATACCCTGATCTAATTGTTGAGCTAAGGCCTTACCTTGGTCATAGGAGTTTTGATCAGCATGTGCTGAAAATGAAACAAAGAGAATAATCAAAAAAATTAACATTAAGCCCCCTGCCCCTTCTTAAGATAAGACTGTGCTAGAGCAAAGAGGTCACCCTCCATAGAAAATAGCTCTAAAGCTGATCTGATGGATGTATTTCCTCTTACTTTGTCATGAACGTCCGTAAGTTTTCCGTCCTTTATTTCAGCCAAAACAAGTGTTGGCACACGGGTGATCTCAAATCTCTCAAATAAAGTGGGGTCAATGTCGATGGGAATAGCTAGCTCTTTTAAACGCTGGTGGGTTTTTTGGAAAGAGTTATCAACCAATCCTCTGATCACAAGGACAGCCCCTACTTCTTGGGCTTGGATTGAGAGAATTTTAAGGGCTTCATCACTCATGCCTAATGTTACAAAAACAAACAGTTCGGAATCCCCTTGATATTTCGCCTTTGGGCCACTGGGAGGCGTCATTTTTGAGGCATGACAGATTTTACCTGTCTTTAAAGGTTTCCGTTCTGTGAAAAGTTCTTCTGTTTCATCAAACCCAAAGAAAGACTTCTCTTGGGTCTCCTTTGAGCCTTCAACAATGGAGCGAACCTCCCCATCATGAACTTTCATTTGTTGTTGAGCGTCCCTCAACAATGAATCTGCCATCCGCTTATAATCTGTCCCATGACTCGAAGACGAGAGAATGCACATTGACATAGCCAAACTTGACATTATTTTGTAATACATGTTATACTTTGAGTACATTGCTATTAAAGGAGAAAATATCATGATTACCTTTCGCCCCCCTGAGGACATGGAAAAAGAGCTAAATCGGCTCTCAAAGGAAACACATCGCCCCAAAAGCTACTACTTGAGAGAAGCTTTAGGCGAGTACCTCGAGAAGCAAAGAAAAATACAAAAAGCTGTTTCCCTTTATGAAGAGCATTTGAAAAGTGGTGACCAAGGCGTGTCTTGGGAAGACGTGCAGAAAAAAGCTGGCCTCTTAGAAGATGACTAAGAAAAAGTGGAGCCTTACTTTCACCCGCGATGCAGAGAAGAAATTTCTCAAACTCGACAAGCCCATTCAAAAGCGTTTTCAAAAATACATTCAGAAAATCTTGGATTCTGGTGACCCAAGAGAGTTTGGTAAACCCCTCAAAAGTAACCTTGCTGGCCTTTGGCGTTATCGTATTGGTGACTATCGACTGATCTGTGTCATTGAAGATACTCAACTTGTGATTACAACTGTTGATTTGGACCATCGAAAAGATGTTTATGATACCCATTAGGTTTCCTTTTTTCATTAATAAGCCCTCAAGCAGCAGTCTCTTTTGCGCCAAATCAAATACCCAAAGTCTTCTCCCCCATAAGGATATTCACGCCCTGATTGCCACAGAACAGACGTTGCCCCAAAAGCTTGGCAAGAGGTAGATTGTGAAATGGGATAGGTCATTTGGGTGCGATACTGGGATTTTCGAATAATAGGCATGGGGAATTTTCCACAAAGACCTTGAACGCCTATATAGCCTTTTAATAAACCTTCCCTATGCATCTTGGCCATAAAACGCCCAGCAACCAGTAGGCTTGCTTGAACCCCGCCTGTATGATCATTCACCGTTCCGGTGAACGGGTAAATACTGCCTTGGCAACCATTACACCAAAACAAAATATCTAGGGGGTAATTAAAAGAAGAGGCAAGACAATCTGCTGCACAAACAGCCTGTGCAATCGGGTTGCCAAACAAAATAGCTTCAGGGTTTAAAACACCGCTCAGCTCGTCATCATTCCAAAACGGATCAATCTCCGTCATATAAGCAACGTCAATACTACCCGCTTCCAAACACACAAAATCTGTCAAAACCTCCAAGATAAAGAGTAACGGATAAACATACCAATGCACATTATAAAAGGAGTTCGCAGATCCATCGGATTCAGGATCACTCACGTGTCCCCGATCCACAACGCCTGTATTGAGCATATGAACACCTCCCATATTAACGAGACAATAAGGAGTACGTGTTACATCAACTAAGCGGGAGGGTTCCCAAAAAGAAATAGGAATGCCATAGCTCGTATAAGGAGGAATGGGCGAGGGACAACTGCAAATAGGCGACACGTTACTATCTACCTCAGCAACATCCCCAGACACTATGGTTACACTTGCAATCTTCAAAGGAAAAATACACCGCCAGCAAACATCGCTAATGGGATTTAAAAAGCGACCCTGACAAACAGAGGCATCCGCTTTTCCAATGAAGACAACAGTAAGAAGCAAGAGAAACCAGCGCATCATTAACCCCTAATTTTCCATCACAGGTTTAGCGAAAATAGAGCCCGTTTCTTGTTTCTTAAGATGCTCCTCAAAAAGAACTTGTTGGCTTTCTTGAAATCTCTTAAAGCGGAATTTGATGGCATCAAAATTCGCTTTATGTGCCTTCTCCCAAAAAACCATATCAAAGGCCCCAGATGCATAGGTTTTAGCGGGAACTGTGTGCTTTTCAGAAGATTCACGTACTGGAGTCATACCCTTATGAATCTCTTCTTGGATGAGATCCTTGTAGAGGTTTGAAGCCAATACCACCCCACCGCTTACGTAGCCAGCGCAAAATATAAAACCAGTTCCAACCACGACCATGATCGATTTTTCGTTTTCTTTTATAAACTTCATTTTAAATCCTTTATTTTGATGAAGTGCCTTACTCATGAATTCCCCCTCACTTCTTCAATGAGAAGTTTCTGACCCTCTTGTGTAATACGCGCGGGAATTTGTTTAATCTGAAACCTCTGAGTTATTTTTCCCCCTTGGTCAAAATAAAACCGCTGGCCTGTATTCCGAAAAAGCGTAATCGGAGAGCCCTTTATAAGGACAATTTTGCCGCCAGATTTTACTTGAGAAACAGCCCAAGAAACTTGCTCTTCATCGGATCCGTCTATGAGAATCATCGGATGCCGCCAACTCAAAACAGATAAAGGATTTAAGGTTGTGCCTTTGGGATGAATAAGATTACTTTTGTGGTCACGGATATCATGGTCAAGAGTAATAGAAGGGTCAAAATACCAAGACCGCTCTTCATATGTTTTCTGAAGGCCTGGGACGGGAATAGGTGTTATGACCCGTTCCTTAACGCGCTTTTTAACATCCTCTTCTAAAACCTCTAATTTGCCGTCAACACGTGCTTGCTCAACGCGCCTTTGAATCATGGTTAAGAAACTCTCTTCCTCAATTTCAAAAGTGCTTGCCAAGTCAGCAAAGGATTTTGCTTCAACAAGAAGAGGAGCACCTAAGGCAAGAACAGAACAAAGTCCGAAATAAAGATATCGACTAGATATCAATGAATAATTACCCCTCATGCCGCTATTCCTTGCCGTTGTTCAAGGGTAAATTCAATGCTTTCTTCGAGGGTTTTTCCTGAAGCTTGAAGTTTCCGCATATTATTTACTTCGTCCGCAGTGGTGCTGTAGAGAATGGTTGAATAAGGATCACAATACAAACGACAGGGAACACAGGGCACGTCTTCATGAAACAAAATCATTTCGCTGAAAGTACTTGCCCCGCCAAGGGAACGAAGCATGGTTTCTCGATAGCTGTCTTTTACAAATTCTTGAAGATGTTTATGGCTTTTGAGCCCAGAAATTGTATCAGGCTCTTGCTGTAGAACGACCTTCCAAGAACTGTTCTCCCAAACATCTTCTGATCCTTTGTTATCTCCACCGAAAAAATCCTTGAGAGATTGAGTAGCCAATCCAAGGGCACAACGATATTTTCGAGCATTTCTAGCAACATCAGAAATGAAGGCGGATGACTCTTTACCATCAAGAAGGATTTTTGCCTCGTCGATTAAAATTAAAAACGGCGCATTTCTATCGGAAGCTATCATCCGTTGCCAAACCCGAACCATCATCATCATCAACATGACGCCTTTGAGGTCCTCAGGCATGTCTGCCGTTTCAAACACAACAAAATCACTGCTAATATCAATATTAGCTGGTGGATTAAAAAACTGACCATATTGTCCTTCGCTCGTGAAGTTCAAAAGGCAACGCGCAATATCTTTTGCACGAGGGTCAGGGTTTATAGCCAAGAGATCAGCAATGGAATCAATAGACCCGTTGGATCCCTTGGTTTTCCAAACCGTTTGAATGGCCTCGTTCAAATAACCTGCTTCGTCTTTTTGACCGTCTCGGAAAGCCATTTCCCTTACAATTTTTTGAAGCCCAACAAAGAGAGCAGCCCTATCTTGTTGTTCATCCTCGGAATTTCCCTCAGGAATATGGGTGAAAGGATTGACAGAAAAGGGCTTAGATAAATCAAAACTGACATGAGTCCCTCCCCTAAATTCACATAAATCCTTCATCGATTCTCCTCGATCTATGACAAAGGCTTTACCGCCAACAGAAAGAGTATTTTCAATAATTTCATTGCACAAAAAGCTTTTACCGGAACCAGATTTCCCCGTGATACAAAAGTTATAATTTCCCTCTGTATTATACATTCTCTTTCCCGGAACAAAGCACCCGTCAAAAGGCGACCAAAAAGCCAACTGGCCTCTTCTGCCAACAAGGGGAATGCCGGGAGCTCTTTGTCCTGTCCACTCCGCAACAATGGGTAATAAATTCTGAGGTTCCTTTGTAATGGTTTTTCGGGTCAAACCTCGATTGGAAAACGTAGGACCAGCACCAATAACTTCTTTTTTTAAGCCAAGAGAAGATTTTGTGCTTTTCTCGTCTGTTGTCCACATCATTGGCAAGCTTCCCAAGAAAACAGACTGATGAAGGAATGTGGCTGATAATGTAGACCAACCACACTCATTCCAAATAGACTCAATAGTACTTTTAACGTCTCTTAGCTTTTTAGGCTCACAAAAGGTTGTCACTGAAAAACACGCATCAATGACTCGTTCGCCATTTTGGATTTCTTTCACAACTTCTGTGGCTTCTAAGAATTCCTCTTCAACACCAGGTTGCCATTTTGAAAGACCATTTTGACATGCCTTTTCGGCCATCTCTCTTTTAACTTCGGCACTTTTTTTCTGCCCAGATTGTCCCTCACAAATCGTGAATCCATAATGCATCATAAAAGGGCAAGGGATCGTCTCATGGCCCTTTAGGATATCTCCAAAGAGCTTATCCATGTGACCCAGAGCCCACAACTTAGGTGAAGTCTTTGGCATAAAACTATGGGCAATAAACTTCCCGTTCCTCAGATAAAAACCATCTTTTGTTACTTCAGCATCAATATCGGTATCTGGAATGAGTTTTGCAATCTCTTCAACCGCCGAATACCAGCATTCATCTTGCTTCGTGGTTTTCTCATGATTAATTAAATTACCGACTTCACGAATAAGATCCTTATCATCCATGACAACCGTATGTAACCCAACCTTAGAAAGAGTTCCTTGCAGGAGCGTGCGTATATTATCTAAATCATCCTTTTCAACGGGCGTGTTACGAATGCCCGGAACGGTATAGGAAATAATCACCTTAAAATCTCGGATAGGGGTCCTTTTATCAAAGGCTTTTTCATTTAAAAAGTCATACCGCCTCTGCGTTGATCCCGCGAACTTGGGATTGGTACGGTAACTCTTCCAATAATTGAGCTTCTCTTCAATGCGAGGGCTAGCAATAAGAAGAAACTGCATGGAGCAGCCTTCTGGCAAATTTCCTGGTTGATTGAAAAACTTATCTATCTTCCCTTGATCATTAAAGGTTGCTCCTGCAACAGGTGTCCCAATGAGAGAAAACCCCGTAGACCCCTTGTTAAAAAACAATTGGCTTTTTGGATCAAAGGTATCATAAGGCAAATACTCGAAGAGGCTGCCGCAAAGAGAAGGTGCTTCTCTTAAAGGTTTATAATGGGGGTTCAGTCCATGAGACCCTTCCCCAAATAAAGACGCAATTTTTAAACCAAGGTTTTTAATCATGACTTATCCCCTGAGATCCATGGCAAAATCAGAGCCAAAAGTTGTTTGTGTCACTTGAGCAGACCTTGGCTCAAGACCTAAATCGATCTCATCCTTATCCATCTTTTTATTAATGGTTGAGAGAGAGGCACAACGAATCCCCTCCCCCACAGGACAGTCAAAACTTTCTTGATAGGTAGAACAGCCCCCTAAAAGTGAAACGGACAAAAGCCCCATTGCAGTCATCATGTGTTTAATATCCATTTGAGGATCCTCCAAAGTTTTGATTGCCAGATGAAGTGGCTTGAACAGGGCGAAGACCCTTTTGACGATTAGGGCTTAAATCAAACCCTTTTTTGAAAACAACATCCACAACGCGGCCCGGATTAACCACAAGAACAGGATTCATAGACTCAGCGCGTTTGATGCTAAAGTCTGCTAGTTTCTCAAGGGCATTTGACGTACCTTGTGCTGCACTACTTTTTAAGACATCCTCTGTTTTAAGAGCATTGGTTTGACCAAACGGGCTCACAGGGAAAACTGAACTTTGAGCAGAGCTTTTAACAAAGCTGCTCATGCCTGATAACATGCCTGCCACAAAGGCTTCTCGGGCAACCTTGCCAGATTTATCTACAACTTTACCGCGAAGACCGGGTGCGCCATCTTCACCAATGATCCAGCCTTCAACAGACTTTTCAACGGTTCGGCCGGAACGCTCAACAAAAGACAAAGTATGGATTCGACAAACCGCTCTTTCCGATGACAAATCCCCATAACAACTACCAATCATCACCGCATCCTTTAAACGGGATTTCCATCCTCTTGGAAGGTTTCCATGATCCGCCAAGCGCATCATAATAGGTTGAGGATTTCCTTGGGTAGAGACTGATGTTGAAACAACAACACCGGATGTTAAAACAGCCCGCGCGTTTGTTCCCGCAACCACATAATTCTTCACGTGATGGAAATCATCTTCCTCCCCAACACTGACATAGAGAATTTTCTTAAGAGGTTTAAAAGAACCCTGTTCCGCTCCTTGAGTTACCGGAAATGTATTTCTGACCTCTTTTGTTTGAGGAAAAGAAGGTTGCCCTAAAGGAGCCACCCCTAACGATGGGGCCTTGAGGGTCTTTTCAGGTTTTGGTTTTGAGGGGTGTGAATCCTTTACTTGAGCTTTTAAAGCTTCCTCAAGATTCTCTATACGTTTACCAAGGATATCGTTTTCTTTTTTATAGTTAGCGACTTGAGCCGTCATGCTATTGGACTTTTCCTCCAAGCGAGAGACCCATGTCTCTTGTTCATCGACAAGATCAGAGACAACGACCTTCTTTGGTTTTTCAGCCTTAGTTTCAAGGGTGGCAACGTTCTTTACCCCTGATTTTGCAACCCAGAACACAACACCCACAACGCAAAAGACCACACCAATAGCAATACGTTGTTTCTTTTTAATACTTTCTGCGGTGCCTTCAGAAGAAAATTTGATCTTATCGATGAATTTTTTCATGGGCTTAATTACACTCCTGGGAACATGGCGGAAATATTCTCAAGATGCCAAGAGAACAACATACCAACTAAGAAGATACCGACAGCAAGCCACATATTACCCTTCATGAAGGCCCCCACAGCACCACCAATACTACTGACAAACAAAACCGTTTCACCAAGAGTTCCCTTGATAAGACCGGAAAGCCCGTTAGTCGCCGTTCCCATTCTTTCAATGGCTGTTGCATCTACTTTTGTTGATAAAACGCTAAAAGCAGCAAGACCGGCATAGGTCTTCCAAGACCCCTTAAAGTGATCCATTATTTTTTGTTTCATTATTTAATCTCCTTATTTTTTGAAATAATCACGAGTTGCGCTGTTCCATAGGGAACCAACGTACTCTCACTTACTTTTCCTGCTTCCGTACTGTCGATATATAAATCGGCTGTTAAAGGAACAGGCTTATCCGCCTTGGACGTAATTTGCCAAAGGGAAAGGGAATAAACGCCATTGGAAAACCGCTCAAATTCATGGGCAACCGTTTTTGACGTTGTAATTTTATTTTTTATAGGACTTTCTCTTTTAAAATGACGTGGAGCCTCTCCTGTTAAAGCAACAGTCATCCATCTCTCAATTTCCTCTCTCGAGGCTATATTTTCCTCTTTCACTTTCAAGAGAAGAGGTTGAGGGGTTTTGTTAGCAAAGGTCAGCTTCATATCTTGCGTTGTTCCATTGCTCGAGATCACCGTCAAAAATATGGGCTCGACCAATCCAGCCGTTGCCACAAAGAGATTTCCAGACGCATGCAAATTCAAGCTTTCAGAAACAGTGGCGGGATAGGTGAAAAAGTATTTAATACTCTCATCCTCGATCGCAATGCGCGTCAGGCCTGTATTGCTGATTGTGAAATGCATCACCTTATCGGATTTGATTTCCGTAGCTCCATAAGAGGGAGAAACCCCAAGGGCAAGGCTTATACAAAGTGCCGTTTTAAGAATGCTATTACTTTTCATTTTTTAACTCCTTCAATGAACGGATGGCAACAGAGCCACCATGGACAATCTGCCACCCTAAAATAAATGTCTTTTGACTGGTAACCGGCTTTTGAGAACGACCAAAAAAGGTAAGGAACATCCCCGTTACGTAGATTTCTTTTGTTTGACGTGAGATTTTAAAAGTCTCAGGATAAAAGGCTGTGCTTATCTGATCTTTCTTCAAAGCTTTCGCTGACTGTTCAAGATCTTTGCTCAGGGTAGATGTGCTAATAGACCAATGCAGAAAGCTCTTATTCTTTTGAAGAACTGTTTTAGGATTGGCGGTATATAGATCCCCTAAAAGGTTTGCCGCCCAGTCCTTGAAATAGCTATCATCGATAAAGCTGCCATCAATTTGATAGCGTTTATCAGGATCACTTAAAGACGGAACAATAACCAAACGCTCGCTGACATTCAAAACTCTGACCAGCAAAACACTGCATACCATCATTAAAAACACCACAACCACATATGAAAAGTTACGTTGTTGGAGCAATTTAATGGCTACGTTTTTTTTAATATCAATGTTCATTTATTCCATTTCCTTATATGAGAAGGAGGTAATGTCGGATTTCCTCCTTCAAAACCGAAATACCACCATAAAAAGGACTTAATGTTGAAACCGCCAATTTGTTTCTTGAGACGTTTCACAACGACAAGCAACACAACACAAATTCCGATAAGGCAAAGACCAAGAGTTTTGTTTGGCGAAAACATAAAGCATGCCAGACCAAAAATCAGCAAAGCAAACTCATCCTTCGTGAGCCCCATAATTTTTGTAGGACGGTCTAAATTAAAACCAATGCGGTGCTTACTGGACATTAGTCTTCTCATTTTGTTCTTTAGTAGGATCTAAGTCTGAGACGTTCTTAAAAACAACGTTCACAACCTGTCCCGCGTCAATAGAGACCACAGGACTCAATAATTCCACATACTGCTTGCAGTAATCGAAAACCTTCGCTCGTGCACTAGACTCTTCTTTTGAAAACTCCGTTCCTAAATTCCTTTCCTTGATGGCATCCATAACCTCAAGGAAAGCCTTTCTTTCTTTTTTCGCCCGATCAAAAACTTTTCCACGAAGACCGAGTAAGCCATCCTCATCAACAATCCAAGCGTCAACCTCCCTCTCAAGGATACTTCCATCGCTTTTCACAATAGTGAGAGCATGGATACGGCAAATTACTTTCTCCGAAGACAAGTCCCCGTGGCACTTTCCTAACATCGCCGCATTCTTCAAATCAGATTGCCACTCAAGGGGAATGTTTTCAGAATTATTAAGGTGCATCAAAATTGGACGAGGATTGTCCTTTGAAGTTGGAGACGTTGAGGCACCAAGACCATGTTTCAAAACGGCGGTGACTTTTACCTCAGATGTTTCCGAAGCATTACACACTGTGAAAATGCCAAGTATAAGGCTCAGAGAAATTGCACTCTTTTTTATTAGGTTATTTTTCATTATTTTGTTTCCTTTATATCTTTGACAATACTGTCCAGAATTTGTTGAGTGTGTTGGGAAGGGTTTAAATTCGTTGCATTAATTTTTTCAACAACTTGCTGTGATTTTTCATAATCTCGCTGAATTCCTACTTGAAGATATTGCGTTACAACGTTCTTTTCTGCAGAAGTCAAATGAGGCATTGCTATAAGCCAGAGTCGGCCGACCTCCCTTTCTGCTTGCATTTCTGCCTCTTCTTGGGAGAGAGTTGACTCCTGATTACTCAAGACTTCATGTCCCAGATCTGCCGATGCATGACAAACTGTGGGTGTGCCAAGGATAAGACTCAAGGAGAGGATTCTTTTTAGAGTTAGCTTCTGTTTCATTTCTTTTTTCCTTTCGCTAAGGATTTAGAGTTTTCATTAGCGGCATTCTGTTGAGTAATAATCTTGAGTTGCTTTAGCCTAATGTTGATAGCCTTTTTAGCCTCTTCGATGTAAAAAGGGGATGTCGAGCGGGTCGCTGAATGGATATGCATAATTGCCAACTCAAGGCTCGTATTAAGCCGCCAATCTTGGGCTACTTTCTCAACGGAGATGTTCCTTTTGTTCATATAACAGTCAGATCTTGCTGACGTGCCAATGCGTAGAAATCGGTCTAAATAAAAATTTGCTTTTTCAAGATCGGTCCTTTCGCAATCTTTGTGACCAGCTCTACAAATATACTTCAAGGCACAAGCCACATGGTGCATGAGCTTCCAAGATTCAATAACATCCAAAGGCTCTATAGAACGCCCTTTAACGTAATGATCTGGCTGTGTGATGTTCGCGTTAAGCAGCGGCTGCATAATCTTCTCCTTTAAGTTTAAGTGTGTATATTTTGAGGTCTTGAATCTGGCCTCTTATGGCAATTGATTTAGGTCCCGAAAGAAGATGTAATTTTTTTACATCTTCCTTTGAAAAGAGGCTCCGAGCCTTTTCGATAAAACCCATACCGCTATATCCTCCCTCGAAAAAAACATGCCAGCTTGAGTTCCGCCAAAAAGCCATATCAAAACGGCTGGAATAATGAGCCCAACTGTAAGGCGAATTAGGATTTATTGAATGCGCTCCTGTGTCTAAGTCAGTAATGTTTTCTAGAAGACTAGAGACTTTGCCCAAGGAAATACGTTGTAAGCGTGCAGTTCGAGAAAAGTTAATAATCACTCTTTCAAAAAGCGGGCAAGGATCAGGAAGGCGGGTGTCTTCAAATAGAACCAAAAAAGGCTTTGAACACTTTCCCTCTTTTTGATGATGTGAAACTCCCACCAAAAGAGATGTTATGACCGTATGAAGCAAAGGGTCATCAAGTCCCTTGAAATTCACAACCGTCAATTTTTTCTCAAAAAGACTCTGTGGGGATTTGTTGAAGAAATTATTATAACGTTTATCAAATTTAGTAAGACCTAACGCTATTTTAGAGGCAGTCTCATTCTCTTGTTGATCAAGATGTTTTATGACATCGAGAAGGTTTGCCTCTTGTCCTTTTTGCTCCCACGCAGAAACTAAAGCCAATTCGACCATGTTGTGGGCAGAATCACAAAACGCATGATCATCACTGGCCATTAAAATAAGTAAAGTTGAGAACATTTCAAAGAGTGAGTAATACTGATCAGAATTTTCTACGCCTTTTTCAGGGAGAACCTTAAAAAAGTCTATGCCTATTAAAGAAAGGTTACCCTCCGTGATATATTGCCCGCCAACGGACTCACAAAGGTTTTTATAATTATCTGAATCGTCAAAGACGAGAACATTGCCACCCTCGGCCAAAACGTCCTTTATGATTTCGGTGCAGAGGAAATGTTTTCCCGCGTTATTTTCACCAAGAATAAAGAAATTGTTATTTCCGTCAGCTGCCTTGGGAACGTAAGGCTTTATATAAGTTCCTTTAAACGGATTCCACAAAACAGTAGTGTTCTTTTTATCGCTCTCTTGAGCGGGGGTATTCGCAAGTCTCTTATTGATTTTGTCCATCTTTTTAAGATGTTTTTCCTTGCGGAGGAGATTAGGGTTTCTTTTGAAAAAGAACGGATCCTTATAAATAAAAGAGTAGATAATCTCACTCACAATCGAGCTAAGCTTAGGGTCAAGTTTCCATTGATGAGAAATTTCACCAAAACACAGATGCTTGTATTTCCTTCTATTTCTTTTAAGGTCACGAACCTTATTAGAAGAAACTAGTGAGCTTCTTTTTAAAATGTTAACAAGATGATGATTAAACATGTGCTTTTTCATCTTCTTCCAGTTAACAAGGGGATTATCATGTCTTGAAATACGATAAACACAGATCAGAGCGTCATAAATATCAGAGGGAATATAAAGATGAGCATTGTGATTCCTAAGAAAGGACAAAGGATCTTCATCTACTTCTACTTTTGGTATCAGCTGTAAATGTTCTCGTTTCACCACTTGTCTCCCAAATCCACAACATTCGCCTTAGACGATTGGCCCAAAGAAAATGTTGTGATCAAGTTACCGGGAAGCAGACAGCCACTCTCAAAACAGGAATAAAAAGAGTGGCTGTATTTTTGACGTCGCGTAGATTGAACGTCAAAACTTGTTAAGCTCTCTTGGGCATTAGCCTCAACGGAGCAGGATGAAAGAAGGCTGAAAGATGTTTTATTTTGAGACCCTTCAAAGAGGTCAGCATTAAGGCTGGAAGCGTTCACACTTGAAAGGAGAGCAATGCCCAACAAGGAAAGAACAATTGCGGTGTATTCCTTAGGGCGAATTATTCTCAAAACAGAAATCAAAAGATTAGGCATGGTTTTTCCCTCCTGAAAAAAAAGAAAACAGGAGGGAAAACTGACGGCAACACAAAGGTGCTGTTGCGATTTTCCTTGAAATTGGGTCTATAACATGTGATATAATATCCATATCTGCTCCGTTTTGCATCAACCGAATGGGGCGGCTAGAACGTTTATCGTTTGTCCAGATCAGCAAGGTGTTTTGGTAGACAAAACACCTTGCTGATCTACTCATTATTTCTTAATTTAAAATTTCATCATCTCTTATTCCATTTTTATAACAATGCATCTTAAGCCTTGGTCAAAACTTTTAAAATCCGTTGGGGATTTCTCTGTTTTTTCTGACTGACTTGCGAAGCCGCGCTCTTTTTAATTATAGTAAAACATAACAAATAAACCTTATTTTGTCAATCATTTAAATTAAATTGTCAGTATGGCAAAATACTTATTAATGTTTCCAAAATGAAACATTCTTCTTTCATTAAATCTATTCTTTGAGGGCATGGGAAGCCTCCTTCTCCTTAGCTTGTATCACTAAACCAAGTTGATAGTTATGTTTCAGAAAATCATCCAAGGCGTTATAACATTGCTCTTGAATTTTATCCCGCGCTAAACTACTGGGGGCGATAATATAAAGCTCTTCCCCGCTTTTAAGAACGGTGGCGGTTTCAACGTAGCTTTTATAAAATCCTGGATTAGTCTGAAAAATAAATAAACGGACATCCTTTGAAACCTTTGGTTCGTCTAAAGACTCAATGATTTGTTCAGCAGCCTCAAAATCAACTGGTTTTGCTTCCACCCTACGGTCATCAAAAGTGTAATGTTGTTTTTGGTAAACACGAGAAACCCGTGGCTCCTTGGGGTCAACAAGCCAGCTTAAATCAGGCTTAACGCGGATTGAATCCACTTCCCCCATAAGAAACTTCGAAGAACTGAAATTCTCACAGACAGATTTCCAAGAAGATAAATCCTCATCTAGCTGATCCCTAAGGGCTGCTTCCAGTTGCTTTGAAAGATAGCTATTGGCTCCGCTGATGAATTTCTCAGGAACGAGTTGGTTCCAAATTTCTAGCATTTTTTTAGAATTATAAAATTCCTCTCTCTCATTGGTCTTGGGGGAAAAAAAAGATTCAACCCGTGGATCACCA